>JAJWAL010000087.1:0-13223 GCA_021618535.1 Segatella copri
TTGTCACTTCTGTTTGTTCCTAAGTGACAACCTTTTTCAGGGAAGTACACTTTGCCCCTAGTTTAATAAGTAGAATAATCAATAAAGGAGGATTATAATATGTTGATAGGCAGAAAGAAACAGCAGGCAGAGTTGTGGGAAGCGTATAATTCCGATGACTCAAAATTCGTAGCGTTGTATGGAAGAAGACGTGTGGGAAAGACTTATCTCATCAAACAGACGTTTAAGGATAAGTTTACTTTTTCTCATTCCGGTCTTGCTAATGGGTCTTTGCAAGAGCAACTGTATGGTTGGCGTTCTTCTTTAGAGAACGCAGGATATGCTGCGCCTTCTACCCCCAAGCATTGGCTGGAGGCTTTCGATATGTTGAAGGAGCTTATTCGCCAGTCATCAGCGAAGAAGAAAGTTGTTTTCATCGACGAAATGCCTTGGATGGATACGCCTAGGTCTAAGTTTGTCACGGCTTTGGAGTTCTTCTGGAATGGATGGGCTGCCATGCGAGACGACATCCTGCTCATTATTTGCGGTTCTGCCACATCCTGGATTATCAATAAGATTTTCAGGAATCATGGCGGACTTCATAATCGCGTGAATTATCAGATATTCCTGGAGCCTTTCACCCTTCACGAATGTGAGGAATATAGCGAGGCTATGGGCTTGGCTTATTCTCGATATGATTTGCTGGAAGCCTATATGGTGATGGGTGGTGTTCCCTATTATTGGTCTTTGATGCAGAAGGGCAGGAGCTTGGCTCAGAATATAGATTCTCTTTTCTTTGCACCTCAGGGACTTTTGCATTATGAGTTCAGGGAGTTGTATGATTCTCTCTTCCGTAATTCTGATAAATATATAGATGTGGTGAGTATCTTGGGGAAGAAGTTAGGCGGAATGCGTAGAGAGGAGATCGTGTCTGGTTTGGGAATTGCGGATAATGGTAATCTTTCCCGAATCTTGGAAGATTTGGAGCATTGTGGTTTTATCGTCCGTACCAATGCCTATGGTGCCAGGAAATATAATGCCATCTATCGCTTGATGGATAACTTCTCATTATTCTATCTGAAGTTCATGCAGGAGAACAAGACCGATGATCCTTCGTTCTGGTCTCACAATTATACTTCGCCTCTCCGGTATTCGTGGTGCGGTTTGGCTTTTGAGCGAGTATGTTTCCAGCATATCCCTCAAATCAAGCAGGCACTTGGCATTTCGGGAGTGGTGACAAATACTTATTCCTGGCAGGTGAAGGACGATGAGGTTTATGGTCCTGGTGCGCAGATTGATATGCTGATAGAGCGAGCCGATAACACTATTAATATCTGCGAAATGAAGTTTTCTCAGAATGAATTTGTGATTGATAAGGATTATGATGCGAATCTCCGCCACAAACTGGCTCGTTTTGGCGATAGTATCTCTCGTCGCAAGACCCTACAGCTTACAATGGTTACTACGTATGGAGTAGTGCATAATGCTTATTGGAACCGGGTGCAGAGCGAGGTTGTATCAGAAGACCTGTTTCTGTGAAAAGTTGTAAAAATGGGCGATTATTTACCCATATCTATGTTTTTTTATGAGATATGGGTAAAAAATCGCACTTTTTCTTGCTTTGATAAAACTTTTTCCCTATCTTTGCATCGCATTTTTGGCAACATTGGAATTAATTGAATGTAAGCTTAAATGTAAAGAGTTAGTTAACAATAATTATTCATCTAAAATTAAAAAATATGAAATAGACAGACAAGAACATAACGCATACTAGGAGGATTCGTATGAATACTCATTCTTATAACAAATTTATTAATTTTATGCGTTTCCGTTTCAACTTTAAATGAACAAAATAATATTGAGCTTTAGCTCTTGTTCTCTTTTCATCGAATACCGCCAATTTTCGCACAATGAGAGCAAGCAGATAGAAGGTTCATGTCCTTTAGGGCGTGAACCGATCTGTGCTTGTATTGTGCAAGGTCACTTGGCGGTAACCAGATGAAAAACAAGTCACAAACGGTTTGCGCCCTTATTTATTTTCAATATGAAACGAGTCATTTTAACAACAATTGTTGCATTTTTGCTTTGTTCAAACATGTCAGCCCAAAAGAATGGTTCTTTTGAACTTGGTGGAACTTTGGGGTATGACTTTGGTTTGAAGTCTCATCAAGGTGGTCTTTTTAATTTCCAACCAGAAATTGGCAAATATTTTAGTGACCAATTCTATCTTGGCGTTGGAACAGGTATTGTTACTGATGATAAATTTGACAGTCAGATGCTGCCAGTGTTTGCTCGTGGTGAATTTGACTTTCCTGTAACGGAGAAACTCACCCCATTTTTTTCTCTACAAGCAGGTTACGACTTTGGCACACATGGAAATGGTAGTATACGTATCAATCCTGCTGTAGGCATAAAACTTCCTTTATCGTCAAAAGCTGATTTCAATCTTAGTTTTGGTTATACAAGATTTAAAACTACAAGAAATGGCAGCAATAGTACTGATTATTTAGGTTTTAAAACTGGAGTTAGCTTCAAGTTGTAACATTCCTTTCAGCAACAGTTACATTTGTTATTCAGCAGGGTGGAAAGAAATACATTAACAGATAATTGGAAGGAAGAGCAAGCAATGGGACAAACGGAATAGAATGTCCCTTTCCGATAAAAAATGAACGAGCCTTGAAGTAACTGATGAAAAGTTAGCTTCAAGGCTCGTTTTATTATATTACCAGCCGAGATTTACGCTGGCTCCTGCCATAATCCACAAACCTGGCTGCTTAACGGCAGTGAGGTCGTAATAGCGGTGGCAAGTGATGTTGTCGGCCTTTACGAAGATATTGTATTTCTTCTCGTCCCACATCAACTTGCAATCTACCTTGGTGTATGGATGATAGCCATTCATTCTCTGCTGCCATCTTACGCTCCACGAAGCAGAAAGCTTGCTCCAGATCTGATGATCCAGTCCGAATACAGCCTTGTGCTTGAGATATTCCAATGCATAGAGTGATTTCAGAATGTTTGTCTCGGTCTTATGATCCTGATAGATGTAAGCATAACCCAACTTGATGCGGGTGATGAAACTGTTTGGTACCAATTCTCTCATGTAGATAGTAGCATCTACGTTGTAGCCCATGTTGTTGAGCTTTCCGATGTTCATCACGTGATACTTGCTGTCGTTCTGCTCAGTCACGGAAGTCTGAACCCAGTCTATCATGTTGGTGCCGTGAGCATAGAATCCGCTTACGGTTGCAGCAAAACCGGCCTGGCGATACTGGGTGCCCACCTTGAAGGTTGAGTTCTTCTCCGGGTTCAGGTTGATGTCGCCCTGCTGCACCACATTACTTATATATAAGTCGGTGTAGGTAGGCATTCTCAAAGCCTTGTTCCAGGAAGCGTAGAACTTCCAGTTGTCGTTAGGACGATAACTCATATCCACACCAGGATAGAAACGGAAGTCGTTGTCAAGACCTGTATTCTTGTTAGCCAAGACACCAGCCGACAAGGTGAAACCGCCGAAGATGAAGTTGTGCTCCAGCATGATGTTGGTATTGGTGCGCTCTCCTTTTCGGGTATATTGACGATCAGAACCCGAGATGTCCTTATAGTCTTTCTCTGCGAGTTCCTCGCCCAATGCAGTAGAGTAGATGCACTCCTTGCTGATGTCGAAACCAACCGCAGTCTTACCCAAAGCCCAAGCCACGTTGGCATTCAGACCACCACCATATACATCGAGGTCGTGATAGTTTTCGCCTGCCTTGGCTCCAGCCATACCGCGAATCAACTGGTAATGGTCCTTGAAATTGTTATAATAGAATTGAGGCGCAATCTCCCAGGTCTTCTCCTGGTTGTGCAGACTCAGGTTGAGAGAAGCCATACCGTGGTCTGTCTTCTCATATTGGTTGTTGTATTTGGCGCTGTAGAAAGTATTGGCACCATAGCTCTGGCTAGCAATACCCAACTGGGCGTTGATGTCGAAACGCTGGTCGTAAGAGAAAGAGAGATTGCCGTAGCCCTGTCCCTTCTCGAAGTCGCTGTTGTCTGTGCCGCCATCCGAGCGCTTGTAGCCTCCGCTTACGGAATAAGCCTGGGTCCACTTGCCCGTTTCAAAAGCTGTTTGAATGCGTCCCTGTGCTCCAAAGCTTCCAAAGCTTCCGCCTTCTACACTTGCAGATACCCCCTCACTCTTTGCCTTCTTGGTTACGATGTTGATGGCACCATTGAAGGCTGAAGTTCCGAATAAGCGCGATGCTGCCCCCTCGAGCACTTCGATGTGGTCGATGTCAGCAAGAGCTACAGGAAAATCAGAAGCATTGTGACCAGTCTGAGGATTGGAAATGTTGACGCCATTCAAGAGAATGGTAATCTGATCGAAGGTTCCACCATTGATGGAGATATCCGTCTGAACACCAAAGCCACCACGCTGACGGACATCCACGCCGGTAGCTAATTTCAATACATCGTTGATAGTCTGCGCAGCCGCACGATGAATATCGTCGCGGGTAATGACAGACACAATCTTAGGTGACTGCTCTACAGTCATCGGCGCACGAGATCCGGTAACGCTCACCGCATCTAGCTCGTAAGCCTTTCCGCCCTTGTAGAGGGTAGAATCAACCTTGGCTCCCTCTGTGCTTACGCCTGCTGCCTTGGCATGGCTCAGGGTAGCAACGCTGAGTGCACCAACAAGAACCTCTCTTCCCAAAACTGCGAAGAGTGAGTAGTTCTTGTTAGAGAATCGGTTGAACTTCAAGCTGTTGCGCTTGTTGAAAATTGTTTTGTACATTAAATAAAATGTTTATAAATGAATAATAAATCGAAGCCGCAAGCCTGCACGGTTTTCGGCATTCGGGGTGCAAAGGTACTGCCTTTTGGGCAACTGACAAAATAAAATGTGAATTATTTTTTCAACTGCCGATGCAAAGTTAATGTAAATCAAGGTCGGTTTCCTGCCTCAAAATCGTATTCAATTCAGCCTTCTTGTGGCATAAAAAAGTATTAATTAGGCATAATCCTCAATAGGGTGATGCGATTTTCTTAAAGAAACATTCGCTTTTTCAGATTATTCTTGTATCTTTGCAGTTGATATGGGCAGCATTCAGCAATCAGAATACTGCTGGTGCAATTTTATAGTAATTAGAAATTAAAAAGAAAGGAACAGATAAGATGGAAAAGATCAACGTAAAAGAACTGAATGATAATGTCTTCGAGACTATTGGTAAGGAGTGGATGCTGGTATGTGCCGGCAACAAGAATCATTTCAATATGATGACCGCCTCTTGGGGCTGTCTGGGATGGCTTTGGAATAAGCCGGTGGCTGTGGTCTTTATCCGTCCGGAGCGTTTCACCCACGGCATTATTGAGGGGAATGAATTCATGACCCTCTCTTTCCTCGGCAACAGTGAGGAGGCTAGAAAGATATATAACTTCTGTGGTTCCAAGAGCGGTCGCGATTTGGATAAGGCAAAGGAAACTGGATTGACTCCGGTAGAAACCGATAACGGCAGCATCGCCTTCGAGCAGTCACGACTCACCCTGGAATGCCGCAAACTTTATAAGGACAGTATGACCGCCGAGAAGTTCCTTGACAAGGACCTGCTCCAGTGGTATGGTGCCAAGGGTGGATTCCACGATGTTTATGTTGTGGAGATTACCAATGCTTATAAAAAGTAAGAATTAAAATATGGCTCAAGAACAAACAGCAATTCGTGAACGCCAGAAAACCAGGCTCAAGGAGCCGGGGCGTTACGTGGTAATGATGTTCAACGACGACTTCACGCCGATGGACTTCGTGGTAGAAATCCTCGAATCCATCTTCTTCAAGTCGCAGGCTGAGGCTGAAGCAATCATGCTCAAGGTTCATCACGAAGAAAAAGCCGTGGTGGGCACCTACAGCTATGACATCGCCAAGAGTAAAGTAGAGAAAGCGATGGAGAAAGCCCGTACGCAGAAGTATCCGCTGAAACTCACTTATATGCCTGAATAGGTATTGATTTCGGGGATATTCCCCAATATATGCTAAGAAAAAGAAAGGAAAGAATAGAATGGACAGTATGGGATTAACCCGATATATGAGTGTACTGATGGATGATGCGATGAAGCAGGCCCGGTTCTTCGACCACGAGTTCGTGATGCCCGAGCACATGCTTCTGGCGCTGCTCAGGCAGTATGCATTCTGTCAGGCGCTGCAGGAGGAAGGCGTAGACAGCCTTAGAATGCACGAAGACTTGGTGGGATGGCTCGCCAAGCAGGAGCGTGTGCCTAATACCGTCAAGTATCTGCCAGAGCCGTCATCGCTCTTCAAAACCATGTTTGGAACGGCGTGCGCCCTGGCTGCTGCTGCCGACAGACAGCTGGTGAATGTACCCCATTTTGTGCAGGCGATGTTTGGCTTGCAGAATTCAGAAGCCGCCTTCCTGCTGTGCAAGAATGTGGGCGACCGGCAGGGCGAGTTCCTGGCGAGCGTTGACAGTTATTATCCTATTGGAGAAGATACTGGAGAGGCTGGCATGGGCATGGGAGCAGACTTTGATGATGACGATTATGCCAACGAGTATGATGACGACGAGGAAGAAGGCAGAAGACAGGTTGTACAGGATTGGCATCAGCTGGTTACCTGTATTTCTGACAAGGTAGAAGAGCACAATCCGCTCATCGGAAGAGAGCAGGAACTGGATAGAACCATCCAGGTGCTCTGTCGTGCCGAGAAGAATAATCCGCTTCACATCGGTGAGCCGGGTGTAGGCAAGACCGCCCTGGTTTATGGCCTTGCCAAACTCATCAATGAGAATCAGGTTCCTAATCGTCTCAAGGGAGCGCGCATCTACGGTATGGATATGGGACAGATGTTGGCTGGTGCCCAATATCGTGGAGACTTTGAGAAACGCATCAAGATGGTGATGGAGGGAGCCGTGAAGGAGGGCAATACCATTATCTACATCGATGAGATTCATAATATGATAGGTGCCGGTCGTGGCTCAGATGGCGGACCTGATGCATCCAATATGCTGAAGCAATATCTGGAGGCAGGCGATATCCGTTTCATCGGTTCTACCACCTACGAGGAATATAACCGTTACATGGCTCAGAGCAAGGGCATCGTGCGCCGGTTCCAGCAGATAGATATCAAGGAACCTACCGAGGAGGAGGCTATCAAGATATTGGAGGGCTTGCAGTATAAATACAACAAGTTCCACAATGTAACCTATCGCAAGGACGCCCTGGAATATGCCGTCCGTGCCAGCGCCAAATATATCAGCAACCGCTGTCTGCCAGACAAGGCCATCGACCTGATGGATGAGGCGGGTGCTTATCTGGAGGTGCATCCGGTAGAATCTCGCCAGCGCTCTTATGTTACCAAGTCTATCATCCAGCAGATTCTGATTAAGGTCTGCAAGATTGATGCGGCTGCGATGAAAGATGAGAATAACGATGCTTTGGCTACGCTCCGCCCGCGCATACTCGACAAGATTTACGGTCAGGATAAGGCTGTAGACAAGGTAGTTGAGGCTGTGATGATGGCAAAGGCGGGATTGACAGATGATGACAAACCATTGGCTTCGCTCCTCTTCGTGGGACCTACCGGAGTAGGAAAAACCGAGGTGGCACGACAGTTGGCCAAGGAACTCGGCATCGAACTGGTACGCTTCGATATGAGTGAATATACCGAGAAGCATACCGTGGCAAAACTCATCGGTTCGCCAGCCGGATACGTGGGTTATGAAGATGGCGGTCTCCTGACCGATGCCATCCGCAAGACACCAAACTGTGTACTCCTGCTCGATGAGATAGAGAAGGCGCATAGCGATATCTATAACATCCTGCTCCAGGTAATGGACTATGCCCGTCTGACTGATAACAAGGGCCAGAAGGCTGATTTCCGTAATGTGATTCTCATCATGACCTCAAATGCCGGAGCGCAATATGCTTCACGGGCTAGCGTAGGTTTCAACGGAAATGTAAGTCGTGGCGAAGCGATGCTGGCACAGGTGAAGAAGACTTTCAAGCCTGAGTTTATCAACCGACTTTCTGACATGGTGGTGTTCAACGATATGGATAAGCACATGGCAGAACTGATTCTTGCCAAGAAACTTCGTCAACTCGATGCGAAACTGGCAGCAAAGGGAGTTACCGTAACGTTAACCGATGCTGCGCGCGAACAGTTGCTGAAATGGGGCTTTACCAAGGAATATGGTGCCCGCGAGATGGACCGTGTCATCGGTAACCGCTTGAAACCGATCCTGATGAAGGCGCTGCTCTTCGGCAAACTCAAGAAGAGTGGCAAGGCGCATGTCGACTTTGACGGAAAGGAACTGGTGATTAATTATTAGAATGAAAGTCTAGTCAAGAATATTCTTGATAAAAGATAAGCGTATGATATTACAGATAGATGATACTGCGGACGAGATTTACTTTCCCGATCCGCATTATGGCGATGAGGATGGATGCTTTGCGATTGGTGGCGATTTGAGTATCGACCGCCTGTTGCTGGCTTATAGCAATGGCATCTTTCCCTGGTATAGTTTCCGTGACCAGCCTGAAATACTCTGGTTCTGTCCGATGAAGCGTTTCGTCATCTTCCCTGATGAAATCCACATCAGTCATTCCATGCGTACCCTGATGAGAAAGAACCGATACAGCGTAGGAATCAACGAAGATTTCGATGGCGTGATACGGGGATGCAGCAAGACCAACGGACGGTATTGGGAAGATGGCGCATGGCTGGGCGAGAACATCATCCAGGCATTTACTGCCCTCCATAAGCAGGGCTTTGCGGCGAGCGTAGAGGTATGGGATAATGAAACTGATGAACTGGTGGGTGGACTTTATGGTGTCACCATCGGCAAGGTTTTTATCGGAGAAAGCATGTTCTCCAGGGTTCCGTCAGCTTCTAAGATTGCCCTCATCTTTCTTGCCAGATACTTGCAGGAGCATGGTGGAAAGATGATAGATTGTCAGTTGGAGACTCCTCATCTCAAATCGATGGGTGGCAGATATATTTCTTACGAGGAATATATGAAGATTATGAACGAAGAATAAGAGATGTTCTTCTCGGAATAGAAGAACATCTTCTTTTGAATAAAAAATAAAGGCTAGGTTTCCGAATCGTGAACCTAGCCTTTGTTATTATCTGGCTTTTTGCTTTTTATTAGAATATCGGCGTGCCGATGCAGCCGTTAGGTGCCTGAATATGCAGCATCGCACAAACAGTAGCGGCAATATCTGTCATATAGTGAGGCTGGGCACTCTCGCCGTGCTGGATGCCCCAACCCATAAACAGACAAGGAATATGGATATCGTATGGATTCCATGCTCCGTGGGTAGTTCCCTTGCTGCTGTAATAATCGTAGTGACCTGGTTTCAGTACAATCTGAACACCTCCGCTGCGCTCGCGGTTATAACCGTTAATGGCGCGGAACTTCAGCTCTTCAGGGATACTCTCGATAGAGGTCTTCTCCATGTCGAAGGCATAGTGCACGTCCTTGTCCTTCTTCAGTCTGTCTACTACCACCTGCTTGATGGCTGCGTAATCCAGACCGAGTTCTTCGATGATGTCTGTATTGAAGAATACCTGATAGTTCATAATGGTCTTTACTAGGTCCTTGTCGGTGTTGAACTTTGTCTTCAGACTCTTGTTCAATTCATCTACCAGTCCCTTCTTGTTCCAGATGCCGGCAGGGATTCGCTGATCCTGCAGGAAGGTAGCGTTGTTTACGCCTCCATGGTCGGCGGTGAGGAAGGTGAGATAATTTCCCTTGCCCACGGTCTGGTCGAGATAAGCAAAGAAATCTGCCAATGCCTTATCTAATCTGAGATAGCAATCTTCTGTTTCGATGGCGTTCACGCCCACCTGATGACCGATGTAATCGGTGCTTGAGCAGCTGATGGTCAGCAAATCAGTATCTGTGTTTCTACCCAGGTTCTCGCCCTCGATGGCTGCCTTGGCAATATCGAATGTCAGGTTGCAGCCGAATGGGGTGTTGCGGAGAATCTTGTAACCATGTTTCTTGTATAGGGCAGGCAGGTCGAGTGGCAACACAGCCTTCTCGCCTTCAACAATTCCATTCTCGTAGTTGTTGTCATCGCTGGTGCTCTCCTTGTAGGAGTCGATAGGGTAGAGTGTCTCCCATTTCTTGGAAAGATACTTGTTTGGGAGTTTCTGCTTGTTGAACTTGTTCACCCATTCCGGCAACTTGTCCATATAGAAGGTGCTGGTGATGAACTTGCCCGATTTGTCATCAAACCAGTAAGCACCATTGGCGTGATGGCCAGCAGGGAGGATGGATGCTCTGTCTTTCAAGGCTACACCAATCACCTTAGAGCGGTTGTTGGTAGCCAGACGGAGTTCATCGCCGATGGTGGTTACCCACAGGTTGCGAGGCGACATCTTGCCAGCCTTGCTGTCAGAACCTACAGGGTTGACGGTGTCGTCGGCAGTACAATTCACTACCTTTCCATCTTTCACGAAGTTATTTCCTGCAATTCCGTGGATGGAAGGAACGGAACCGGTCCAGATAGAAGAGTGGCCGATGGCTGTAACCGAAGGGATGTAAGGAATCTTGCAGTTTTCTACGCTGAATCCTTCTCCAAGCATTCGCTTGAATCCGCCTTCGCCGTAGCGGGCGTAGTAGCGATAGAGATAATCCCATCGCATCTGGTCGATAACGATGCCTACAACGA
Source organism: Segatella copri (assembly GCA_021618535.1). Lineage (GTDB taxonomy): Bacteria > Bacteroidota > Bacteroidia > Bacteroidales > Bacteroidaceae > Prevotella > Prevotella copri_O. The sequence continues at coordinate 10,654 of JAJWAL010000087.1, forward strand.
GCTTAGGACGTTGAGGCTGAGCCTGTGCAATGCCGCAGAAGCAGCAGAGCACGAAGATGAGTTTGATAATCTTATTCATAGTCAAAATGTCTTTTTTATACATAACCATTCAGTATTGTATATTACAATTCGGTTGCAAAGATACAACTTATTTTGGTATTTAACGATAAAAAAGACGATTTTTACCCAAACTTCTCATGGCGTTCAATACAGCCAGTACCGTAACACCAACATCGGCAAATACTGCCATCCACATAGTTCCAAGACCAATGGTGGCGAGAATCAGTACGGCAACCTTTACTCCGATGGCAAATATTACGTTCTCGTGAGCGATATGGATGGTTCTTCTGGCTATCTTCACGGCAAGGGCAATCTTTCTAGGGTCATCATCCATCAGTACTACATCGGCAGCTTCGATGGCTGCATCGCTTCCAAGTCCACCCATGGCAATGCCCACATCGGCACGTTTCAATACAGGGGCATCGTTGATGCCATCGCCTACGTAAGCGAGCGTCTTGCCTGCTGGTTTTGTCTTCAGCAGTTGTTCTACATGCGAAACCTTATCGGTTGGCAGCAGTTCTGCGCGGCACTCGTCCAGTCCCAGTTTGTGGGCAACATCTTCTCCCACTTCTCTGCGGTCGCCCGTCAGCATTACCGTTTTCTCTACTCCCAGTTCTTTCAGCTCTCTGATGGCCTGGGCGCTTCCTCCCTTAAGGGTGTCGTTGATCACAATATGTCCCGCATACTTGCCATCAATGGCGACGTGGATGATGGTTCCCACCTGGTTGCAGTCGTGCCATTGGGCACCGATGCTTTCCATCATCTTCTTGTTGCCCACGCAAACCACCTTGCCGTTCACTTTGGCACGGATACCCTGTCCTGCAACCTCCTCTACATCGGTCACCTCGCAGCCATCCGTTGCTTCTTGCGGGAAGGCAGTCCGCAGGGCTGCGCCGATAGGGTGAGTGGTGAAATGCTCGGTATGAGCTGCCAGATGAAGCAGGATTTTCTCCTTGTCAGAATATTCGCCAATATGTACATTATCTGCATCGTGGGATGAATGGTCTGGGCAGGAATCATCAGCATGAACAGCTGCCACGGCAAACTCTCCGTGGGTCAGAGTTCCGGTTTTGTCGAACACAACGGTTCCCACCTTGGCTAAAGCATCCATATAGTTGCTGCCCTTGATGAGAATACCGTTCCGGGATGCTCCACCGATGCCGCCAAAGAAGGTGAGGGGCACGCTGATGACCAGGGCGCATGGGCAGGAAACCACCAGAAATATCAGGGCGCGGTTGAGCCATAATGGGAAGTTCTCGCCAAAGGTTCCTTCACCTACGATTCCTGTTGCTGCCAGGAATGGAGGAATAACCGCCAGGGCAATGGCTGCGAAAACAACGATAGGAGTATAGACTCGGGCGAAACGGGTGATGAAAGCCTCGCTCTTCGACTTGTTCTTGTCTGCACTCTCTACCAGCGCAATAATCTTGGAAACGGTACTTTCGCCAAAACTCTTGGTGGCGCGTACACGAACTACTCCTGAAAGGTTGATGCAACCGGACATGATAGTATCGCCTTCATTCAAATCCCGTGGCATACTTTCACCTGTCAGGGCAATGGTATTCAAGGCTGAGCTTCCCTCAACAACAATACCATCCAATGGAACTTTCTCTCCCGGACGGATTACGATAGTTTCTCCTATCTTGACGTCTTCCGGCGAAACCGACTCTACCTTTCCGTTTCTTTCAACATTCGCTACATCCGGTCTAATATTCATCAGATGCGAAATACTATCGCGGCTCTTTCCTTCCGCATATCCTTCGAAGAGTTCGCCCACCTGAAAGAAGAGCATCACAAAGACTGCCTCCGGGAATTCAGTATCTGATCCTGGGAAGAATCCGATGCAAAGTGCTCCGATGGTTGCAATAGCCATCAGAAAGTTTTCGTTAAACATATCGCCCTTGGCAATACCTTCTGCAGCTTCGCCCAGCGTCTCATGTCCTATCAATAAATAAGGAATGAGATAGACGAGGAGCAACTGCCAGGTTGCCAGACTGTATTCCTTTTCGATGAAAACAGCGATAATCAGGAGGATGATGGTTGCTCCTATCAGAAAGAGTTTGGATTTCAAACCGCCTTCTTCATGGTGATGATGGTGGTGGCAACCGCACCCCTGGTGCTCATGTTCTTCTGTGCCGCATGAGCAATCATAATGATGTTCATGATGATGTTCGTGAGAATTTTCACAATGGCATTCATGATGATGTTCGTGAGAATGTTTCATTTCTTCCATAATTTTGCAATACTTTTAGTTCTATATAATCAGGAACATTCAGTTCCTTTTTCTATTTCGGTTGCAAAATTACAAAAAGGTTTCTGCAACTTGGTTGCAAAAGCTCCAAATCGCCCTCTTAATGTTTTTTTTGTTTACGCAAAAACAAATAGACCAAATTCAAGCAAACCAGCAACGAAAAAAACAGTTAAGCTGCAATAGCTTAACTGCTTGATTTTCAGCGTGGACCAGCTAGGGCTTGAACCTAGGACCTCCAGATTATGAGTCTGTTGCTCTA
>JAJWAL010000088.1:0-13129 GCA_021618535.1 Segatella copri
TTAACTATTAACTATTAACTATTAACTGTAAACTATCAACTCTTTTTCATCATCTTCTTCCATTTAAAGTATCCGGCTACGGCGATGATGACGTAGAGACCGTAAAGTCCCGCCTTGAAAGGGATGCCTTTTACGATATAGAGATAGAAGCAAACGGCATCTACGATAATCCAGAAGAACCATTGCTCGATATATTTGCGTGCCAGCGCCCAGAGACCCACAAAGCTCAGGGCATTGGTGAAACTGTCTTGCAGAGGAACTGTAGAGTTGGTGAAAGTTATCAGTATATAATAGGTGATGCCCCAGGCTGCCAGGAAGAACAGAAGAGTAGGGAGATAGAGCGACTTCTTCATATAGGTAATCGGAAGTTCTTCTTTCTCCTTCTGGTTGTGCTTCTTACCATATTTCCATACGGCATAACCATATATGCCGGCTATCGTATAGTAGACCGCCATACCCGCATCGCCGTAAAGACCATGACTCCAATAGAGCCATACGTCTAGGGCGGGCATGATGATACCTACCAGCCAGAGCCAGATACTGGCACGGTACTCCAACAGGATATAAACCAGTCCGAGTACCGTGGTAAAGATGTCTAAACCATGTGATGCAATATAATCCATCATGATGATTTCTGATTAGAACTTCAATGTAAGATGCGTCATCCAGGTGGTATCTGCCATCGGGATGTAGGCTATCTGCTTGAATCGTTTGTCCAATGTATATCCGTAACCGATGGCATTGCCCCAGGTGAATGCACTGGCTGCATAGTGGCGGTTGAAGATATTGTTGATGTCCACACCGAAGCTTACCTCCTTGATGCCGAGTGCCTTGGTTACCTTAGAGGTATAGTTCAGGCTCAGGTCGCTCTGTGAATAGCATGGCAATGAGAAGTCGCGGTCTTCGGTATTGGTAATATACTGGCGACTTACAAAGTTGGTGTGCCAGGTAGCAGAGAAACCGGCATAGTGGAGGTCGATGAATCCGTTCAGGATGGCTGATGGAGAATAAGACAGGGTTGAGTTGTCGTAATGTACAACGCCTGGCGTCTTCTCGTCATCCCAGTTGCTTACATACTCATCAAAGTCCTTAATCTTGTTCTTGCTCAAAGCGGCATTTCCTTCTACAGACAACCATGACAATGGTGCCCAGCCGGCTGTCAGCTCTACGCCCATACGGTAAGAATCCTTGATGTTGGTGGTCAGCGCCTCGCCGATGTCACTCAACTGTCCGGTCTGAGCCAGCTGGTTGTCATAATCCATATAGTAGAAGTTGGCGCCTGCATGCCAGTTGTCGCCCTGATACTGATAGCCGAACTCTACATCGAGCAGCTTCTCCTCTTTAGGGAATGGATAGTTGAAGTTGTCGGTAAAGTTGTTACGCTCTGGCTCGCGGTTGCTGTAGGCTACAGATGCGTATGCCTTGTGGCCATCCTTGTTGAAACTGATACCTGCCTTAGGGTTGAAGAAGTTGTACTTCTCGTTGATGTTCAGCTCCTGGTTCTTGTAGCTGCCATCTGCCTGGGCGATAAACTTATCGTTGATACCGTCGGTCTTGTATTCTACACGGCGATACTGCAGGTCAGCGAAGGCATTCCAGTAGTCTGCAAAGCGATAGCTTGCCTTGATGAAGGCGCTGTAGTCATACTTGTGGGCATCAGAATCATAGTACTTATACTTTCCGTTGTTGCCGAAGAACTTCTTCTCGGCATCCTGGTTGGCGATATAAGTAAGGTATCCCCAGTGGTTGCCGCGGAACTGCTGCAGGTTCAATCCGCCAATAACATCCCAGTGCTCATCCTTGTAGTTGGTATTGTATACCATGCCGTAGGTATGCTGGGTGAGTCCCTTCTTGCGGATGAAGTCAGACTTCTTGTTGCCCTCTGCATCCTTGTAGACGAGTCCGAACTTGGCAAACTTGGCGTTGTTCTTAAACTCCTTGTAGTAGCCGTAGCCATAGGTGTAATGCAGTGAGAGGCTGTGGCTCCAGTGGCTGCTTGGTGTCCAGGTAGCCGAAAGGATGTTGTGGTTCTGATAGAAGTTATCAGTAGTCTTGTCCCACTTGCTTCCGTCGCGCAGGGTATAAGGAGTAACGGTATAATCGCCCTTGCCGTTGCGAACCATATCACCTGTCAGCACATTAAACTTATCCAAACCTGCCTTATACATATCTTTATAAGTGCGGATGCCATCCTCAAGGAGGGTGAAGTTAGAGTTGTAATCTCCGCCCAGCACACCGTTCCAAGCCTGACCGGTCTTCTCGAAGTTGCCGATGTTCTTGTAGCTTACCTTGAAGTTGTCGCCCAGCCAGGTCAGTCCGCCATAGTAAGAACCAGAGCGGCCTGCTGTGCCGTCTATATAACCGTCGGTAGCTGTCTCGTGATAAGCACCGTCAAAAATCAGATGCTTGCCGAGCAGACCTGTAGAGAAGCTGGCGCCTGTATGATAGGTATTGTAAGAACCGAAAGAGCCGGTAACTTCTGCAGTAGGGGTGAGCGAAGGAGCAGCTGAAGCCATAGAGATGCTTCCACCGAAGGCACCGTCGCCATTGGTAGAAGAACCTACGCCGCGCTGTACCTGGATGCTGCCCAGAAGCGAAGAATAACTGTTCATGTTAGCCCAGAAAACGGTCTGGTCTTCCGGTGAGTTGAGAGCCACTCCGTCGAGTGTTACATTGATGCGGCTTCCGGCAGCGCCACGAATGCGCATATAGGTAGTACCGGTGCCGATACCGTTCTCACTCCAGGCGAGAATGCCCGGTGTACGAGAAAGGAGAAATGGCAATTCCTGACCTGTGCAAGAGAATTGTTTGAGTTCTGATTTCCTGATGTTAGCCACGGCGTATGGAGCTTCCTTTGCGGCACGTACGCCTTTTACAATCACTTCATTTAAATGCTGCACCTTCAAGGTGTCGATTTTTGTCTGTGCCAGTGCAGCCTGGCTTGCCAAAGAGCAAAACGCTACACTGAGTGCGATCCCGTTGAATCTTTTCATTTATTTAAATTAAAAACATCATATAAGGGGGGAATGTGCCTTGGGTTCCTACGCCAGCATTATCTGGTTCAGGTCGATGGGTATATTCTCAGCATCCGCTTTTTTCTCTTTTCCGGCGGTAGCACCCCTTAGTTAGCTCTCTGCTAACCGGGTGCAAAGGTACAAATAAATTTGATAACCGCAAAATTTACGTAGATTTTTACTATATTTGTGTCCTTTTATCATTCTTTTTTCTTATATTTGCAGTCGGATTGCTGTTATTCGCAGTCTTGACAGTTTAAAACCTAAACTTCATGTGATATGGTTATGAGACGATATATTTCACATTTGCTTACGTGGGTCATCTCTTTCCTGACCCTGTTGGCATTCTCATCGTGCTTGAATGAGCATCCTAAGGATCAGCTCGATGGGGGTGGCAGCACTGGTTCTGCGTCTGAAATATTCGATACGACCATAGCTCCTTTATATGATTTTATGGGTGGAGCGATAGATGGTGAAGGCATCTGCGACATTCAGCGTCTGGACAGTCTGCTTTCTCTTTCTCCTGATGATGAACAGCTTTATTCTTCCTGGCAATATCTTTATCGGGTTATCGGCATGTGTAACAAGTCGCTGGATATGATAGATTTACAGTCTGTGCGGCTTACCGATAACCAGAAGGCGCAGTTCAAGGCTGAGGTGCGTGCCATCAGAGCCATGATGTATTATGAGGCGATGGATTTGTATGGCAGGATTCCGGTACTCCTCTCTTCGGCAGAATCGCTCATTTATGAACCGGCTTCGGGCTCTTCGGTTACCGATGAAAAGCTGTCGGCGCAGAGCGAACGGAGCGAAGTCTTCCATTTTATCTTCAGCGAATTGCAGCAGGTGTTGCCTTATCTTCCTCAGACGTCCAGTTTGGAGGAAGGCTCTCATTATGGGCGCATCACGCAGCCTGTGGTCAACTTCCTGCTGGCTAAACTGGCGCTGAATGCTGAAATCTATATGTACAACGATTGGACGCAGGGTTACAGGAAGCGTCCGAAGGGTAGGGACCTGGAATTTATGGTGCGTACTGCCGATGGCGCCTCGCTGATTACGGGCGGCAAGGCGAGTGAGAACCGCAGCAAGATATTGAATGCATGGGAAACCTGCATCTTCTATTGCAACAGACTGGCTGATGAAGGCTGCAGTTTAGAAGAGGATGAAATCTTCAACAGTTCTGCGCGTTATCAGATGCCGAAGGATGCGTTGGTGATGGATGAGGCTGATTCTGTTCAGCATTCCCGACCAGCCAGACCTCTTTTCTGTTTCCGTTATGCCGATGCTTTGCTGATGAAGGCTGAGGCGATGGAGCGCAACGATGGGGACGGCAGGGCAGAGTATAATATGGTTCGTGCGCATGCCGGTTTGCCTGCGCGCAGGTCATCGCTTGCCAATATTCTGGAAGACCGTCAGGTTGTGCTGGCGGGCGAGACGGGGCATCGTCAGGACCTCATCCGTTTCGGCAAGTTCCTCAAGTCCTCGCATCTTCGCCGTTCTTTTCAGTCCGCTCTTACGTCCTGTTCCATCGTTTTCCCGATACCTCAGCGAAGTCTTGCCTTCAATGGCAAGTTGGTTCAGAACAAAGGATATGAGGCAATGGAATAGCCAAAAACTCTTCACTCTTCACCCGATAGCTCGAATCCCCTTTATATAAAGGCGTTGCGGAGGGTGAAGAGTTTTTCGTAACTCTTCACCTCTCTTCACCCACTCTTCACCTCTCGAACCCCCTTTATATAAAGGCATTCCCAGCGATTGGGTGAAGAGTGAAGAGTAAAATCAATTTTTCGTCTTCTTTTCTGATATCAGCCGTAACCGGTGTGATATTTCGGTTATTGAATTTTCACAAGTAAGCTCCACGCGCCCTGCATGCCCCACACGCCCTGAAAGCTCCACACACCCTGTAAGCTCCACACGCCCTGTATGCCCCACACGCCCTGAAAGGGCAGAAGCTCCTAGCCCAGGGCATCGCCCTGGGTTATTATGGGCGCAAACCTGTCGCCCTGTAAGGGCAAAAGCTTTAAAATACCAGGCAATAAACAAAGCTTTTGCCCTTACAGGGCGCCTTGCTGACTGCTATTATACCCAGGGCGATGCCCTGGGCTAGGAGCTTCAGCCCTTTCAGGGCGTGTTGCTTCTGGAGCTTCTGCCCTTTCAGGGCGTGTGGGGCAAAACTTGCGAAAGTTCTGTCGGTTATTTAAAAACCTGGCAAACCGGTTTTCATTCGCTGTTTGGCTTAGACAGCCCACTGTTCTGCCTATCGCTAGTCTGCTGTTCTTGTTTCACTAGTCCCCTGTTTCCGTTTCGCCTGTCCCCTGTTTCCGATTAATAAAACCATTTTTTTTCTTTTTAAAAATCACTTTTTTCCTTTTCCCTTCCTCATTTCAAAATAAAATTTGTACTTTTGCATACATATTAACACGATTAAACGATAATCTTGGCAGATGCCGGATATAAAAATAAGAACGAAATGGATACATTATATTTACTGCAGTTTGCCTGTTTTCTATTTATGCTCATGAATGTCCTCATCCTGGGTATTACCCGATTGCACATGAAGTGGATGAACCGGCGATATGAAGTTTCACGATGGCTGATTCTCGGAGCCATGGTAGGTCTGGCTTTGCAATATCTCATGCAGATGCTTCTGGGCTTCCGTGCGCAAGGCGATTCCGTGGGAGCCGTTTTCAATATGCTGGTCTATCCTCCTTGCTTCTCGCTCATCGCTATCGGCATTTACAATATCGAGGCAACGCATGCCAACCGCCGGAAGATGAACATCGTCTGCGCCAGCATCTATGCCGCCATATTGGCTGCTTTCTGCATCGGCTATATCCAGAGCGGAAACTTCCATATCGGCAGTTGGATTTATGTGATGATTGTCCTGTTCGGTATCAACGTAGCCTATTGCATCTATATGGTAATGGTGGAAATCAAAAAGCGCAGGATGATGCTGGAGATGATGGCTGGTTACGATATCCTACCTTACGTGAGATATGCGCGAGCCAGTGTATTCGTCCTTTTTCTGCCTGCTATAGCCATGCCTTTTGCTGTTCTTTCTACCGAATCTCTATACGTTATCGGACCTCTGGGACTGCTTGCCGTCTTTTTCTTCACGCTCAGTTTCATGGCTTTGGGCTATAATTACATGCCTACCGAAGAACTTCTGGATAAGGAGGAAGAAGAGAATGCTGCCATGGAAAGCAGGGGAGACGATTCTGCTTCTGAACTTCAGGATACAGAACTGATGGATAAGGAAGAAACTTTACAAACCATGTCGCCAGAACGGCGGCAGGAAATCATCCGTAAGAAGCTCGATGCCTGGTGTGCTGCCAAGGGTTATAAGGATACAGCACTGAATATGATTACCCTGTCACGTTCGTTGAATATCAACAGATACGCGTTGTCGCGCTACCTCTCATCCTGTCTCAATACCACCTTCCGTCTCTGGCTTGCCGATGTGCGTTTTGAGGCTGCCAAGAAGATGATGTTGGATAACCCCGACTTCGGTAATGACATCATTTCTGCCGAGTGCGGCTTCTCTTCACGTACCCATCTCTACCGTATGTTCAAAGAGAAAGAAGGTTGCTCTCCTACGGCTTGGAGAGAGAAAAACTGTTAAAAAGTATGTATAAGGTGTCTCCTTCCCCCACGAAGGAGACACCTATTTGATAGCAATGCGACACCTAGTGGGGGGAATGCGACACCTTGTTTCAAAAAAAAACACTATATTTGCACCATGAAAAGTATAATAGAATCATTAGCCAAAGACGAACAGGCTATCCTGATAGTAGCTCTGTTCCTCCTTATTTATGTTGTCATTATGATTAATGTCATGGTGAGGGAATATAGGACCTATCTTGATGATCACCCGATGTATCATTTCAGCCTGGGTGATTTCATCAGGAGAGGGCGTTTCTATATCTGCCTCATCCTAGGCGTTGTGTTTATCACGTTCGTGGGTCTGGTAGTCAGTCTGATGGCAATCAGTATTCAGTAATTTCTTGATAAAAAATAATAACAAATATAATATTAAATTATGAAACATATTTCAAATCAATCCAATGGGTCGCAAGTCGGCCGTATGAACTATGGGGGGGGCAAAGTTCTGTAGATTTGCCCTGTTCCCATTGATGTTGCTCATGTTGTTGCTTCTGCCTGGACGTATGGTGGCGCAGACAGAATACGACAACACAGTAACGTTTACAGCCTTAGAGGGTAATCCTGAAGGCTACGATAATGAGAGTTACGCTAATCTCTTTGATGGCAAAAAGGAAGACGGCAAATTCTCTAAGTGGTGCTGCAAGTTTAGCAGCAGCGCCTATGTCATCTTCGAAGCCAGCAAGGCAGGAATTCCTGTGGGCTACACCATCACTACGGGTAATGACAATGCAAATTCTGGATGTGGAGGCCGCAATCCGAAGTCATGGAAGCTCTATGGTAACAATACAGGCAGCGATGACGCTTGGGAGCTTATCGATGAGGTAAACAAAGACAAGGTGCTCCAGGATAAGAACTATACTTCGTACAACTTCGACTGCAAATGTTCTACCTCTTATCAATATTTTAAATGGGAAATCTCGGCTATTCATCGTGGAAGCCTATTGCAGGTAGGCGAGTTTGAACTCAAACTCAATACCTGTTCTCACAAGAATGCCGATGGTTCGTCCGCCCTTGGCGAAGCTATCAAAACCGTTGAGGCTACTTGCATTGAGCATGGCTATACCACACACGAATGTTCTATCTGCCATTCCATAGTAAAAGTAGATAAGGATGATGAGCTAAATAAGCACACACTCACTCGTCATGCGCAGGAAGATGCTACATGTATAGAAACTGGTAAAAAAGAATACTGGCAGTGCAGTGTATGTAACAAACTCTTCAGCGACGATAATGCTACTACCGAGATTACGGATGCTGCCAGCCTTGAGATTCCCGCCAAAGGTCATCAATACAATAGCGAAGGCATCTGTACTGGATGTGGCGCAACAGAATTTCGCTATCCTTTGTTCAATAATTTGGATGGCATAACCGATGTTACCATTACTGACAATGGTGATCATCCTTGGCAGAAGCTGGACTTAAAAGCCGATGGAATGGATAATCTTGGCTTCACTATTCCTGAGGATAGCAAGGGACTGATGTCTGGTAATTATCATAAGCCTGGCAGTTCTTCTGAGACAGTCATCAGGTTCAATGTATCTAAACCTATATTACTGACATCTCAGATTCTCGTTTCGTCAGAAGAAAACAAAACTTTATTTGATTTTTATGTAGATAACAATAAAGAACTGAGTATTAGCGGAAAAAAGCAAACCGAATACAAAGTTTTATTATCTGTAGGCGAACATTCTTTGAGGTTAGTTTATAAAAAAGGTAATCGTTCAGATGCAAACGCTGATCGCGCATTCTTATACAATCTGAAAACATCAGTCACAATTGATGACTATGTCGCAGATTATGAATCGTCTAACAACACATTGACTTTCAAGAAAGTCACTTCGAACAATATAGAAAGCCTTGATTTAAACCATGCAGTTATAGTGAATAAACCGACGGTGGGCGATATGTGCCGTCTTTTAGGAATAAATTCCACAGCTATCAAGAGTGTCGTTTTCGATAAGAGTTTCAAAACGTACGCTCCAACATCATTGTATGGTTTCTTTAGGGGGTTAACAAAGTTGGAAACAATTAAAGACTTGAAGTACTTGAACACAGAGCAGGTGACAAATATGAGTTACATGTTCTCTGACTGCTCAGCTCTCACTTCGCTTGACCTCTCGAATTTCAATACAGCGAAGGTGAGAGATATGAGTTACATGTTCTTTCGCTGCTCAGCTCTCACTTCGCTCGACCTCTCTAAATTCAATACAGCGATTGTGACAAATATGAGTTACATGTTTAATGACTGCTCAACTCTCTCTTCGCTCGACCTCTCGAATTTCAATACAGCGATTGTAACAAATATGAGTTACATGTTTAATGGCTGCTCAGCTCTCTCTTCGCTCGACCTCTCGAATTTCAATACAGCGATTGTAACAAATATGAGTTACATGTTCTTTAACTGTGCAAATCTCTCTTCGCTCGACCTCTCGAATTTCAATACAGCGATTGTGAGTGATATGAGTTTAATGTTTGGGGGCTGCTCAGTTCTCTCTTCGCTCGACCTCTCTAATTTCTATACAAAGGAGGTGAGGGATATGAGTTACATGTTCTCGCGCTGCTCAGCTCTTACAACCATCTACGCCAGCGATAAGTTTGTTACGAGCAAGGTACAATCGGGTATAAGTATGTTCAGTGCTTGCAAGAATCTCAAAGGCACAATATTAAACTATAAAGACAGCAAGACAGACCACACCTACGCCAACTGCGGCACGAATGGTTATTTTACTCCTGTATTTGAGTATGCCGAGTTTGACAAAGGTACAGGAACGCTTACATTCAGACGCGGCCTTTCCAAGCCCAAAGGAGCTTATGCGCTTAATCTGGAAGCATCCGAACCGGGGTGGTGGTCTACGCATAGATATGAAATCAAGAAAGTGGTCTTCGATGCTTCGTTTGCTAACGCAAGACCAACGAGCTGTTATTACTGGTTCTGTAACTGCTCTGAACTGACAGATATAGAGGGCATCGAGAATCTTAACACCGAGAATGTGACGAATATGCGCGGTATGTTCTTTAACTGTCCAAATCTCTCTTCGCTCGACCTCACTAATTTCAGTACAGGGAATGTGACGGATATGAATGCCATGTTCGGTTACTGTCAACTCTCTTCGCTCGACCTCACTAGCTTCAACACTGCGAATGTGACAAATATGTATATGATGTTCATTAGCTGTCAAAATCTCTCTTCGCTCGACCTCACTAGCTTCAACACTGCGAATGTGACGGAAATGAATTTTATGTTCCAGGGCTGCTCAGCTCTCACAACCATCTACGCCAGCGAAATGTTTGTAACGGACCAGGTCGAAGGTTATGATATGTTCAAATATTGCACGAACCTCAAAGACTATAGCGTTAGAGAGATTGACTCCAAATATGCCAACTATAAAACCGGCTATTTCAGCAAGCTGGTAGGTAAAAATGGTGAGGAGAAGATAGGTGCAACGGGAGAAACTCTTACTGCGGATAATCTCGTTCTTGACGACGATAAGGACTTTGTGGCTTACGAGCCGTTCGCAGCCAAGGCTGCATCTTACAACCGCACAATGAAGGCTGGCACTATCTGGGCAACGCTCTGCTTGCCTTTCGCCATTGTCCAGAGCCAGGAAACAGAATGTAAGTTCTATCGTCTCACAGGTATTGACAATGATAATGAATGCATCACCCTTGAGAGTTGCGAAGGAGCAGAAATTCCTGCCGGCACTCCGGTGCTCTTCAAGATGAATGAGGGTGAGCAGACACTCAGCATTTCTGCACAAGATGCAAGCATCGTTACTGAGCCTAAGGCTGGAACAAACACAGATGTCAACCTCGTAGGTTCATTCACCAAGATTGGCGGCAAAGACAATCAGGGTCTTGCAGGCACCGACTACATCATCGGCAAGGATAAGTTCTGGCTTGTCTCTGAGTTGAAAAAAGATGGCAATAGCAAGGGCGTGGGTATCAAACCGATGCGTGCATACATCCATCCAACCACAGCATCTCAGGCAAGAGCAGCCATGCTGAGCATCGGAAAGGGTGATGGCACTACTGCCATTGACAACCTCAACGCCATCAGCAACGATGCCAATGCAGAATACTATGATGCGAATGGTCGTCGTACCAATGGTCTGCAGAAGGGTCTGAACATCGTGAAGCGTGGCAGCAAGACTTATAAAATCATGGTTAAGTAAAGAATTTTAAAATCAAAAGGATATGAAAAAGAAAGAATATACAAAGCCAGAGATACAGGTGGTAAACATCACCTCTTGCACCCTCCTTGCAGCATCTACTATGCAGCAAGGAAAAGGTGACAGTGGCAGACCAGAATTGGAAGATGACTGGTATTATGGTGATTAACAGTCATTATAACGCCTAACGGAATCAACCCATACTTTGCGGTTGTTCCAAGGGTCTATACTCCTCGACAAAAGGGTGTATAGACCCTTTATTCAAAATACACCGTTGGGTGGATGATATGGTTGTATGGTGGATAGTATCATAGATATTGTCGGTGATATTCTTGCCAACGTACTTGCCTTGGTAGCTGTCCCAAGGCGCAACAATGGAGAAGATAGCTTAATAATCATTAAGATTTTTGCAGAAATACACAATTTCGGAAATTTAGCTGTATCTTTGTATTCCTAATGGTAACAAAATTTGCATATATGACATATCAAGATATAGAAACCCTAATAACCAAGAAAGAGGGGAATAGCTTGGAGTTTAAGGAATCGACAGGTCAATTAGACCGTTCGATGGAGACCCTATGCGCATTTCTCAATGGTGAGGGTGGCACAATTCTTTATGGAGTAAGGGATGATGGAAGAATTATAGGACAAACGGTATCTGACAGTACAAAGCGTTCTATTGCAGAAGCACTCAATCGCATAGAGCCTTTTGTGGATTTAGAAATCACCTATGTTACTATTCCTGACACAGAAAAATATGTCATAGTCATTTTTGTAGAGGAGCAATGTTTTATGCGCCCTTTCACATACAAAGGAAGAGCTTATCTGCGAATAGAAAGCACCACTACCGTCATGCCACAGGAACGTTACAATCACTTACTGATGGAACGAGGAGGCAAGTATGGCTGGGAAGCGATGATTAATCCGGACTTGAAAATAGCCGATTTAGACGAGAATGCTATTCTCGGTGCTGTTCGTGAGGGAATAAGAAACGGAAGACTCCCTGAAACGACAATACGTGAGGATATTCCTGTCATCTTGAAGAAATTTCGTTTGCTCAATGATGGAAGGTTGAACAATGCCGCTGCCGTATTGTTTGGGAAAGAACTGTATGATTATCCACAATGCCTGCTTCGTATGGCACGCTTTAAGGGAACTACAAAGGATGAATTTATCGACAACCAACGTGCAGAAGGCAACATATATGAACTGCTTGATGTAGCAATGGCATTCTTCTTCAAGCACCTCTCATTGTCTGGCAAGATAAATGGTCTTTATCGTGAGGAAGAACTGAGCATTCCTTACAAGGCTTTGAGAGAATGCTGTATCAACTCTTTTTGCCATAGGTCTTATCATCACCCTGGCAGTTCTGTCAGCATTGCTATTTATGATAATCGAGTAGAAATTAGAAATACGGGGACTTTCCCTGCCGACTTGCCTATAGAGCGTCTGATGGAGGAGCATGATTCCAAACCGCAGAATCCAATTATTGCCAATGTACTCTACAAAAGTAAAATTTTGGAAAGTTGGGGACGTGGCATCAGTACTATGGTGGACGAATGTAAGCGAGTTGGATTGCCTACTCCAGAGATTAATACGGATGGTAACTTTGTATGGGTCGTATTTAAATATAATAGAAGCAGTGTGGTCGTTACCCCACAGCTACCCCACAGCAACCCAACAAGTACCCAACAAGTACCCAACAAGTACCCAACAAGTACCCAACAAGTTCATGAGCTTGTCTCAATAATGAATGATAATGAATATTCAGTAAAGGAAATCATGTCCATTTTGAATTTGAAGGACAGGGTAAATTTCTTGAGGAATTATCTTACTCCTGCATTGGACGAAGGGCTTGTATCTATGAAATTCCCAGAACAGCCCAAACATCCAAAACAGAAATATTTGCTTACCTCAAAAGGTAAAGCCATATTGAGCGAATAGGAACGATAAAGGCTTTAATTCTCCGAAATCTGAATAGGGGAAATGATAAAAGGCAGTAGCTATTTTGGAAAGCTCCGATGGGCAGAATGCAGAGTATACAGACAGTAAAGAAAACTTACAGCCAATTTCTCAGGAGCGTCAGGCAGCCATCAAGGAGAAGCTTGACAAGTGGTGCGAAGAAAAGACACCACAGTAAACATGTTCACCCTGTCACGCTCGCTGAACATCTCCAAGAACGAGTTGTCGCGCTACCTCTCATCCTGTCTCAATACCACCTTCCGCCTCTGGCTTGCCGAGGTGCGTTTTGAGGCTGCCAAGAAGATGATGTTGGATAACCCC
>JAJWAL010000013.1:0-42350 GCA_021618535.1 Segatella copri
ATATAATTATGTGGGTATATAGCGAAAAACAAAAGACGTGGGTCAACCTTGAACAAGTTCAGCGAATTGCTAGCGATGGGCAAGGTGGGTATCTGTTAATCAGTCAAGATGGCAAGAAAACATCCGTCGACCAAACTTGGTATGACAAGGCTATGCGTTGGGTTGACCCTGACTGGTGGGAAAAACACCCTAATGGCGGTAAGGACTCCTTGAACTTCGAAGATGCTCTGAAGGCTATTATGAAAGCTACAGGTGCAAAAATGGACAAAAAGGATAAGGATAACGACAAGAAAAAAGAGGGGGAAGATTAATATTTCCCCTCTCTCTAAAGAATCAAGCATCGTTCTTCGTCTTTTTTATCAATTCCGTTACATATTCAACAACCTTTTCGTTTGCCTTATTGATATTCGTAAAGTCCTTTTGAATATAAATATCAGTAACATCTAACTGCGAAACGTGATTGAGTGCTTCGTGAATGGTATACTTATCAATACCTAGTTTATTTCTTGCTATAGATGCCCAAGTATGACGGGCTGAGTAGAAATCGAAACGAGGAATGCCCAATTCGTCAGCTATGAAATGCAATCCCTTATTTATATGCTTATTGAAATTGGCTGCATTGCTATATTTCTGATAGAAATCAAAGACCCTTGTTGTTCCCTTATATTTTCGGAACAAAGGTTTGATGATGTCAGGTACGACAATTTCTATGTGGGCATTATCGTTTCTCCTATCTCTAGTTTTAGCTCTATCGTAGGCGAGTACACCCTTATTATAGCTGACACATTCATATATATCAACAGAATTCATTCCCATCAGAAAGAACGAGAGTACATAACAATCCCTTGCCATACCTACACGTCTAGTCCCCTTGAAATTAAATACTCTTACAAGGTTCTCTTCACTGATTATCCTATCTTTTGTCTGCGGAATATCCCTCGGAACGGAGAATTTATCAAAAGGATTACTTCTGATAATATCATTTCCATTCGTATTATATTCTTTGATAGCTTCATTGAAGATATGCCGCATATTGCCCAAGTATAAGGATTGCGCCCTAGGATGACCATCTAGGAATTTCTTATATCCGTTAAGGAATCTGTAGTCTATGAGAGAAAACGGCAGCTTACGGCAACCATTATAACGTGCAAGGGAATTGAGCATAATCAGATAATTCTTCTTTCCCTTATTGTCGGATTTCTCAACCCACTCTTCGGTAAAGGAAAAGAAGTCTAAATCCTCTGTCTTGTTGCCTATATCAATCAAATGCTCACATATCCAATCAATATCCACATCTTTACCTAGCAAGTCTACCTCTAAGTCATAGAGTGCATCCTTCATAACATTCATTTTATCTTCAATCGTCTTCAATATCTTACGTGAAGAAATCTTTCCGGCTCTAGACAAGTCTGAGTCGGAAACAACTATATTGGTAGGAAATCTTTTTCTCTGTCCCTTATGAGAAAGAACAATAGACACCTTTCTTGTTTTGTCTTGCTTTGGTTTTCCAAGCTCGTATGTTATTGTAGCCATAATATTTTTCCTTTAAATTTACAATATTTTGCGGCAATTTTGCGGAAAATGCGGCAATTTTGCGGCATTTTTACACTTTACTTGTAGTACTCAGAGCCTACTTGTGGAATATTAAAATCTTCTAATAAATCGTTTCTGTTTCATAAGCAAAAGTTCATTATACGTCCATAAACGCCTATTTTATAGCCATTTATAAAGAAAAATGGTGAAACAACCTATACGATTATTTCACCATTTCTTGTTTATATTTATAGTGATTCCGTTGGGGTTCGAACCCAAGACCCACAGCTTAGAAGGCTGTTGCTCTAATCCAACTGAGCTACGGAACCAACACTTTTCAAATCGCAAAATTGTCTAACCAGCGCCATTGGGCAATCTATTAGCCATTTTCTTATTTGCGGCTGCAAAGGTACATATATTTTTTGAATACGCCAAACTTTTTCTCACTTTTTTCTTTTTTTATGCTTAAATATCGCAAAAAATAACTACCTTTGCATCCGTTAGGAGCAAGAAACAGCATTCTGACCCCGAAAGAGAAGAGATTTTTATAACGCATATTCAAACATAAAACATACGCAAATGAAAAAGTTAATCTTTTCGGTAGCTCTGTTCTCAGCAGCACTCTCTGCCAGCGCAGAAGAACATCCGCTCTGGATGCGCTACCCAGCCATCTCGCCCGATGGCACAACCATCGCCTTCGCTTATAAAGGCGACCTCTACAGTGTTTCTGTCAACGGCGGTGAAGCACGACAGCTCACAACCCATGCAGCCTTCGATTCGCATCCTGTATGGAGTCCTGACAGCAAGAAAATTGCCTTCCAGTCTAACCGCGAAGGAAGTCTCGACATCTTTGTAATCGATGCAAAGGGCGGTGCTCCTACCCGACTCACTACCAACAGCGGCAGCGAAACACCTATCGCCTTTGCAGACAACGACCATGTGCTCTACTCTGCCAGTCTGCAGCCTACAGCCCAGAGCATCATCTTCGGCGACAACACATTCCCACAAGTATATAAGGTAAGCACCAAGGGCGGAAGACCGGAACTCTTCTCTACCCTCACCATGGAGAATATCAGCATCGCCAAGAACGGCGACATTCTCTACCACGACAAAAAGGGATACGAAGACCCTTGGCGCAAACACCAAAAATCACCTATCGCTCGCGACATCTGGCTGAAAAGTAACGGAAAGTTTGCCAAGCAGACTACCTTTGCCGGCGAAGACCGCTCGCCAGTATGGACATCAGACGAGAAATCATTCTTCTATCTGAGCGAGCAGGACGGCACATTCAATATCTACCGCCGCAGCCTCAACAGTTCAAGCGACAAGCAGATTACCCACCACAAAGGCAATCCGGTAAGATTCCTCACTGCATCCAGCGCCGACCTGCTCTGCTACGGATATGATGGCGAAATCTACACCGTGAAAGAAGGTGGAGAACCTCAGAAGGTGAACATCTCCATTACAACAGATAACGACGCTCCTAGCCTCGTACGTCAGATTAAAAGCTGGGGAGCTACAGAGATTTCCGTTTCGCCAGACGCCAAGGAAGTGGCTTTCGTGATGCATGGCGACGTATACGTAACTTCTGTAGAATACACCACTACCAAGCGCATTACCGACACACCACAGCAGGAGCGCAACCTGAGTTTCTCGCCAGACGGCAGAGCACTGGTCTATGCAGCCGAGCGCAACGGCGTATGGCAGATTTACCAGTCTAAGATCAAGAACGAGAAAGAAAAGAACTTCACCTACGCTACCGATATCGAGGAAGAGCAGCTGGTGAAAACAGGCATTACATCGCAGTATCCTCAATACTCTCCTGACGGCAAGGAAGTGGCTTTCTTCGAAGACCGCGCTGCACTCCGCATCGTCAATCTGAAATCGAAGAAAATCCGCACCGTGCTCGACGGCAAATACGTCTACTCTTACAGCGATGGAGACATCGCTTTCGAATGGTCACCAGACAGCAAATGGCTTCTTTCTACCTATATCGGCAACGGCGGCTGGAACAACCAGGATATTGCGCTGGTAAAGGCTGATGGCAAGGAGGTTCACAACCTGACCAATTCCGGCTACAGCGACAGCAACGGCAAATGGGTGCTCGACGGCAAGGCTATGCTCTTCCAGAGCGACAGAGCCGGCTACCGCAGTCATGGAAGCTGGGGAGCTGAAGACGATGCCTACATCATGTTCTTCGACCTGGACGCCTACAACCGCTTCAACATGAGCAAGGAAGAGATAGAACTGGCTGACGCCAACAAGGACGAAAAGGAGAAGAAGGAAGACGAGAAGAAGGAAGAGGCTAAAAAGAAGGCTGACGAAAAGCAGAAGAAGACCGGAAAGATAGAGGTGGAAAAGGTAAAGCCACTGGAACTTGACATCGAAAACTGCCGCGACAGAATCGTACGCCTCACCGCAAACTCTTCGCACATGGGTGATGCCGTGCTCTCAAAAGACGGCGACAAGCTCTACTACCAGGCAGCCTTCGAGGATGATTACGACCTCTGGCAGCACGACCTGAAGGACGGCTCTACCAAACTCGTGATGAAGGGCGTAGGCCAGGGCAACCTGCAGACCGACAAGGATGTGAAGAACCTCTTTATCTGCAACGGAAGCAGTATCAAGAAGGTGGATCTGAGCGGATTCAGCACCAAGGACATCAGCTTTGAGGCTAACTTCAACTATAAGCCAGCCGAGGAGCGCCAGTATCTCTTCGACCACATATGGCGACAGGTGAAAGACAAGTTCTACGACCCTAAGATTCATGGTGTTGACTGGGAAGGTTACCGCAAGACCTACGAGAAGTTCCTGCCTTATATCAACAACAATTTCGACTTCCAGGAGATGTTGAGCGAAATGCTTGGCGAGCTGAACGCTTCGCATACAGGAGCCCGCTACTACGCTTCGAACAGTGCGCTTACCACCGCCAACCTAGGAGTATTCTTCGACCCTCAGTACCAGGGCGACGGCCTGAAGATTCAGGAGATTATCAAGCGTGGTCCTTTCGATGTGAAGAATACGGGCGTTACAGCCGGCAGCATCATCGAGAGCATCGACGGCGAGGAGATTAAAGCCGGAATGGACTACTTCCCATTGCTCGACGGAAAGGTTGGCAAGAATGTACGCCTCGGCATCAGAAACGCCAAGGGCAAGAAGATGGAGGTTACAGTGAAGGCTATCTCTCAGGGCAAACTCAACAACCTGCTCTACAAGCGATGGGTAGACCGCAACCGCGCTTTCGTTGACAGCATTTCGGGCGGACGCATCGCTTATGTACACGTTAAGGCGATGAATTCGGAGAGTTTCCGCACCGTTTACAGCGAACTGCTGAGCGACAAGAACCGAAACAGAGACGCTGTAATCGTAGACGAACGCCATAATGGCGGTGGCTGGTTGCACGATGATCTCTGCACCCTGCTCAACGGCAAACAGTATCAGGAGTTTGTGCCTCACGGCAAGGTAGTTGGCCGCGATCCGTTCAACAAATGGGTGAAGCCATCTTGCGTCATGATCTGCGAGAACGATTACAGCAACGGTCACGGTTTCCCATGGGTTTACAAGGAACTCGGAATCGGCAAGCTGATCGGTGCTCCTGTAGCAGGAACCATGACAGCCGTATGGTGGGAAACGCTGATGGACAACACGCTGGTATTCGGTATTCCTCAGGTAGGCTGCCGCGACATGCGTGGCGTGTTCGGCGAAAACACCCAGCTGAACCCAGACATCGAGGTTTACAACAGTCCGGAAGATTTCATCAATGGCCATGATACCCAGCTCGAAAGAGCCGTAAAGGAAATGATGAAGAAATAAACAGAACGCCCTGCAGGGGTCCAGAAGCCAAACCGCTTTTGTCCTTTGCAGGGCGATTTGTTTTTTGTAGCAGACAACATTATTTATTAAACCTTATTAACCCACAATATCGGCGAAAACCCTTCTGTCATGACATAAAACCCTCTAAATCTTTACTTTTTTTCTTGAAAAGGGCGAAAAAGCAAGTGAAAAAGCCATAAAATAAAAAAAAATGAGTATCTTTGCAGAAGATAAAAAACAAGATTATGGGATTATTCGGATTATTCAGCAACAAAAAGAAGGAAACTCTCGATAAGGGACTTGAAAAAACCAAGGAGAGTGTGTTTGGCAAACTGGCGCGCGCCGTTGCCGGAAAATCTACCGTCGATGATGATGTGCTCGACGATCTCGAAGAGGTACTCATCACTTCAGACGTAGGTGTAGAAACCACGGTCAAGATTATCCGCCGCATCGAAGAACGTGTGGCCCGCGATAAATATGTTTCAACCAGCGAGCTCAACCGCATTCTGCGCGAGGAAATCGCCATTCTCCTCTCCGAGAATCACAGCGATGACCTGGCAGACTGGGAACTTCCTACCGACCATAAGCCTTACGTTATCCTCGTAGTAGGCGTAAACGGCGTGGGCAAAACAACCACCATCGGCAAGCTGGCTTACCAGTTTAAGAAGGCTGGCAAGAAGGTTGTTCTGGGAGCTGCCGACACCTTCCGTGCCGCTGCCGTAGAGCAGATTTGCATCTGGGGCGAGCGCGTGGGCGTGCCTGTAGTGAAACAGCAGATGGGAAGCGACCCGGCAAGCGTGGCTTTCGACACCCTGCAGAGCGCCAAGGCAAACGGCGCCGACGTGGTGCTCATCGATACGGCAGGCCGACTGCACAACAAGGTGAACCTGATGAATGAGCTCAAGAAAATAAAGGAAGTGATGAAGAAGGTAATGCCTGAAGCACCAGACGAGGTAATGCTCGTGCTCGACGGAAGTACCGGACAGAATGCATTCGAGCAGGCTAAGCAGTTCTCTGCCGTTACCAACATCTCCTCGCTCGCCATCACCAAGCTCGACGGAACCGCTAAGGGCGGCGTTGTCATCGGCATCAGCGACCAGCTCAAGGTGCCTGTAAAATACATCGGACTGGGCGAAGGTATGGAAGATCTGCAGCTCTTCAACAAGACAGAATTCGTAGACTCGCTCTTTAAAAATTAGAAAATGAAGAAAAATCAGATAGATATTATTACCCTAGGCTGCTCGAAGAATCTCGTAGACAGCGAGTTGCTGATGAAGCAGTTTGAGGCAAACGGCTACCATTGCGTTCACGATTCAAAGCGCCCTCAGGGCGAGATAGCCGTTATCAACACATGCGGATTCATCGAGGATGCAAAGCAGGAAAGCATCGACACCATCCTGGAGTTTATCCAGGCTAAGGAAGAAGGCCGACTCAGAAAGCTCTACGTAATGGGCTGCCTCTCGCAGCGCTATCAGAAGGAACTGGAAGAAGAAATGCCCGAAGTGGATAAGTTCTACGGCAAATTCAACTACAAGCAGCTTCTGCAGGAACTCGGCAAGGCGGAAGCTTCATCCTGCAACGGCCAGCGTCATCTCACCACTCCGCGCCATTATGCCTACATCAAGATAGCTGAGGGCTGCAACCGCCACTGTGCCTACTGCGCCATTCCTATCATCACCGGCAAGCACATTTCCCGTCCTAAGGAAGAGATTCTGCAGGAGGTGCGCGAACTGGTGGCAGAAGGCGTGAAGGAGTTTCAGATTATCGCTCAGGAACTCACCTACTACGGTGTAGATATTGACGGCAAGCATCATATTACCGAACTCATCAGCGAGATGGCTGATATTCCGGGCGTGAAATGGATTCGCCTGCATTATGCTTATCCAAATCAGTTCCCTATGGATCTTCTGGACGTGATGCGCGAGAAGCCAAACGTATGCAAATATCTCGACATTGCCCTCCAGCACATCAGCGACCACATGCTCACCAGCATGCATCGCCACGTAACGAAGCAGGAAACCATCAATCTGCTGAAGGCCATCCGCGAACGCGTGCCAGGCATTCACATCCGCACTACGCTGATGGTTGGTTTCCCAGGCGAAACAGATGAGGATTTCCACGAGCTCCTTGACTTCGTACGCGAACAGAGATTTGAGCGCATGGGCGCCTTTGCCTACTCTGAGGAAGAAGGAACCTACAGTGCCACCCACTACGAAGACAATGTGCCTGCCGAAGTAAAACAGCGCCGACTGGACGAACTGATGATTCTGCAGCAAGACATCAGCTCTGAGGTTGAGGCTGATAAGGTGGGCAAAACCATGACCGTTATCATCGACCGCAAGGAAGGCGATTACTACATCGGACGAACAGAGTTCTGCTCTCCGGAAGTAGACCCTGAGGTTCTGATCCGTGCCGATGAGAAGCGTCTGCGCGTGGGTTGTTTCTATCAGGTAGAAATTACTGCAAGCGAGGAATTTGACCTCTATGGCAAGGTGGTGAAATAATCATTCTCTCCCCCATAGCCTGGAGTTTAAGAAAATTTGACTACATATTAAATAAAATATGAACAATAAGGAATACATCGCTGAACTGGCTCAGCAAACTGGCTATTCGCAGGAAGACACCCAGAAGTTGGTGCGCAAGGCGATAGACGCTATGATTGCCGAGTTTGAGGATGGAGAAGCTGTCTCTATCCCCAATTTTGGCACCTTCGAAGTGAAGAAGCGCATGGAACGAGTGGTGGTTAATCCTACTACCAAGAAGCGCCAGCTGGTGCCGCCTAAGTTGGTGTTGGGTTTCCGACCGGTTGCTTCGGTCAAGGAAAAACTAAAGAATGGAGGGGATGAGCAATGAGCAAATTCAGTTTAAATACACTCGGAACACTGCTGGCTGATAAGAGCGGGCTGAGCCAGGTGGAAGCAGAACTCTTCATCCGGAAGATGTTTGATGTGTGCAACCAGGGACTCGATGCCGACAAGCAGGTGAAGATAAAATGGCTGGGCACCTTTAAGGTACAGGCCACGAGAGACCGTGAAAGCATCAATGTGAACACGGGCGAACGCTTCACCATTGAAGGCAGAGACAAACTCACCTTCACGCCTGACAACATCCTGAAAGAAATCGTGAACAAGCCATTCGCCCAATTTGAAACGGTGGTGGTAAATGACGGCGTAGATTTCAATGAAATAGATGAGAAGTTTGGAGAAGAACAGACAGAAGATGCTCCTGCACAAGTAATCGATTTTCTGGACGAAGAAAAAACTGTAACTCCAAATCCGGAGGTTGTCGTAATCGGATCTGAAAAGGAAAAGGAAAAAGAAGCCGAAGACGAACTGGCAAAGCAAATTGCTATTGAACAAGCTAAACAGGAAAAATTAAAACAAGCCCAACTGGAGCAGGAAAGAATACAGAAAGAAAAGCTTGAAAAAGAAAAGCAAGAGCAGGAAAGGCTGGAACAGGAAAGACTGGAGCAGGAAAGACTGGAGCAAGAAAGACTGGAGCAAGAGAAACTTGAATTAGCCCAGCAACAGCAAGCCCTGAAAGCAGTTGTTGAACCTGCAGTACCTGCATCAGATGAATCTGAAGAAGAAGAGGAGGAAGAAGAATCTTCCAATTCTCATCATATTGTTATTCCTCGCTATCTGGTCGTTGCAGTCTGTCTCATCGTAGTAGCTTTGATTGGCGGAATGGGATGGTTTGCCTTCAACTATGGTCAGATGACTGCCCAGCGTGATCATCTAGCCATGCAGCTAAACCAGTATCACCAGGCTCCAGCCAAGAAAGTCCCAGCCAAACCAGCTGCCGCCCCACTCTCTCAGGAACAGAAACTCCGCCAGAAAGCGATGGAAGACAGCATCCGTATGGCTAAAACTGCAGAAGCAGTAAAACTGGCTGAAAATTCGGATGAGGAAAGTGCTAGCGCTGAAAAAGCTAAGCAGACTGAAGTAAAAGCTAAGGCTGAAGCGAAAGAAAAGGCTAAAGCGAAAGAAAAGGCTAAAGATAAAGCCGAAGAAAAGGCTACTTCGAAAATAGCATCATCCCAGTATGATAAGGATGCTCGCGTACGCACGGGAGCTTACCGAATCACAGGAGTTGCCCAGACCGTTACGGTTGGCGCCGGTCAGACCCTCGAACAGATCAGCACCCGCTATTTAGGTTCCGGAATGGAATGCTACGTAGAAGCCCTGAATGGTACAAGCACCGTAAAGGCCGGACAGAAAATCAAGATTCCGAAACTGGAATTGAAGAAGAAAAAGAAATAAAATACTGAACAAACAAAAAATCGCCCTGTAAGAGCAAATGTAATTTTGCACTTACAGGGCGATATTGTTTGATGTTAAAAACATTACTTGCCCAATACTTCATCAAGCAAAGTATAGAAAGCAGGATCCTCACCAACGATGGTCTTGATTATCTTACCGTTAGCATCAATCACAATTTTTGTAGGGAAACCCTGAACAGCGTAATCGCTGAGAACCTTACTGTCCTTCGGATTGTAAACATGAATCCATGGCAACTGGTGCTTCTCAACAGCAGCCTTCCACTTAGCCTCTGTATCATTACAATCTACACCAAGAATTTCAAACTTACCCTTGTACTTCTCGTAATACTCCTTCATCTTAGGCATTCCCTTGATGCACCATCCGCACCATGAACCCCAGAAGTCGAGAACTACAATCTTACCACGAAGGCTGGAAAGTTTGAAATCATTTCCTTTAATATCCTTCAGCGTGAAGTCAGGAGCCTCAACACCGGCAGCCTGCACCTTCTTAGCCTTCTCCTCAGCCTCAGCACGCTTCTTAGCCATATCAATCATTGGCTGGTAGAAAGCCTTCATTCTGCCGTTCTTCACATTCTCAGAGAGCAAGCTCTGCAGTTTCTCCATCTTGCTGACATCATCAAACTGCTCGAAAATAGTAGCACAAGCCTCATAATCAGGATGCTGTTTTACGAAATCGAAAATCTTATCGTCCTTTGCCTTTTGCAGGGCAGGAGCCTTCTGCTCATACTCTGTCATGATGGTCTGCTGGGCCTCACCATTCTTGATTCTCTGGTTCAGGGAAGCTTCGTAATCTCTCAACTCCTTATTAGCATTCTCCAGCAGAACATCTACTTCATGATACTGCTGATAGAACTTAGAACCCGAAATATCAAAGCGGGTCTTTGCATCGCCCTTAACTTCAGCCTTCTCTCCAGGAACACAAGGCAGGTTGAACATAAATTGACCTGCACCACGATAAGCTTCAGGTGAAAGGAAAACGTATCCGGCAGCCTTATCAAGGTTTGCAGAATAGGTAAACTTGCCATTCTTCACCAAAACCGTATCCATCTTAACATTTCTGCCCTTGTAAACAAGTACAGAATCGGAATTGAAATTCTTCAAATCCACCTTCAACTGGAAGTTGCTCTTCTGAGCCATCGCAACAGTTGATGCAAGCATCAACGCCGCAGATAAAATCGCTGTTTTCATTTTTCTTTTATTATATTTATTCTGATTACACCTTATTATATATAGGGACGAAGAACGTCTGATTCATCTTCATCCTTATTCTTCATACTCAGTAGTATCCTCAATACCCGCTTCGGCCAAAGCCTCCTTGCGCTCAACGCAGGTTCCGCATTTGCCACAATGCTTTTCACCGCCCTTATAGCAGCTCCAGGTTTCAGCATAGTCAATGCCCAACTTCTTACCTATCTCCGCAATCTGCCCTTTGGTAATATTCGTATAAGGAGCCACCACGCGCACATCAACGAACGTTCCTGCTTCAGCAGCCTCATCTATCGCCTTGATAAACTCCGGACGGCAGTCTGGATAAATCGTATGATCGCCACCATGGTTCGCGATGAAAACTTTCTTCAGATTATTACTCTCAGCAATGCCGATGGCAATGCTCAGCATGATTCCATTACGGAAAGGAACCACCGTACTCTTCATATTATCATCAGCATAATGACCCTCAGGAATTGCCTCGGCACCTTCAAGAAGAGAACTCTTGAAATACTGATGCATGAAACCCAAATCTATCGTAATATGCTTGATTCCCAAACGCTCACAATGCATCTTGGCGAAAGGAATTTCACGCTCGTTATGATTACTTCCATAGTTAAAACTAATGCCGAGTGCAATCTCGTCTTTCTTATCGTAGAGCAGCGTGATGCTATCCATGCCGCCGCTCACAATGATTACTGAATCCTTCATTTTACTTTGAATTTTGAACTTTGAACTGTATGATTACTTTTTACTTCACCCGAACAGGCAGCGGAATGCTTCTTCCACCTTCCTAACGGGATGAATTTCTATCTTATATTTCTTATGGTCGAAACCATGATTGTTGTATTTCGGGATGATGATGTGCTGGAATCCGAGTTTCTCGGCCTCAGCAATACGCTGCTCGATGCGACTCACCGGACGGACTTCACCGCTCAGACCTACCTCCCCACACATACACCAGCCCTGCTCTATCGCTGTATCCACATTGCTGCTCAATACCGCAGCCAGTACACTCAGGTCCATCGCAGGGTCCGTCACTCGCAAGCCTCCCGCAATGTTCAGGAACACATCTTTCGCCATCAGCTTGAAGCCCACTCGTTTCTCTAGAACCGCCAGAAGCATGTTCAAACGGCGCTGGTCAAAACCCGTTGCCGAACGCTGCGGAGTTCCATAGGCAGCTGTTGAAACCAAAGCCTGCGTCTCTACCAGGAACGGACGGACTCCCTCGATGGCTGCGCTGATGGCAACACCCGAAAGCCCGTCATGATCTTCGGTAAGAAGCAACTCTGAAGGATTGCTCACCTGTCGGAGTCCGCCTTGCATCATCTCGTAGATTCCCAACTCAGAAGTACTTCCGAATCGGTTTTTGATGCTTCTCAAGATGCGGTACATATAATGCTGGTCACCCTCAAACTGAATCACCGTATCTACGATGTGCTCCAGAATTTTTGGTCCGGCAAGCGTTCCCTCCTTATTAATATGTCCTATCAGAATAACCGGAATGCCACTCGTCTTGGCAAATCGGAGCAGGGAGGCTGCACACTCACGAACTTGGGAAACAGAACCCGGTGAACTGTCTACTTCTTCTGTAGCGATAGTTTGTATAGAATCTATAACTATCAGCTGTGGAGCCACTTCCTGAATATGACTGAAGATTTTCTCCAACTGCGTTTCGCAGAGAACCGTAATATGATCAAAGGCTCCTTCTGATGAAAGAGAAGCCGTTTTCTGTGTGTCAGCAGAAGAACCTTCTCTGAGCATCGCCTGTCCTTTAGCCAACCGGTCGGCACGGAGCTTGATTTGATGGGCACTCTCCTCTCCGCTCACATACAGGATGCGGCGGTCAGTCATGTTCAGAATAGTCTGCAAGGTGAGCGTACTCTTACCGATTCCCGGTTCACCGCCCAAGAGCGTAATGCTGCCAGGAACCATTCCGCCACCCAGCACACGGTTCAGCTCTTCGTCCCTCATATCGATGCGCGGTTCATCAATCGCAGAAATATCGCGAAGCTTCATCGGAGCAGCGTCATGCTCGCTGTGCTGCCCGCCAAACATCGTAGCAGCTCCACCATGACGCATGGTCATTCCGGCATTCTTCGCAGCCTGCGATCCGGAATCGGCAGCAATACGAATCTCCTTAAATGTATTCCATTGTCCGCAGCTAGGACATTTGCCCATCCATTTGGCACTTTCCTGTCCACAATTGCTGCACACAAAAGCAATCTTATCTTTCGCCATTTTATCTCATTTATATGTAATAACGTTTTAACTGCGCACAAAGGTACTATTTATTATCGAGAAATCCAAAAAAAAAGTATTTTGTTAAGAATATATTTCATTTCTCTCCATTTTGTTTAACAAATCTAGCAGAAGAAAGCACAAAACACGAATTTTGCAAACCCGATATAGCAAACAGGCGATTTCATCTACTAAAAATCATAAAAACCGCTACTATATTTTGCTGATTCAAATATAATTTGTATCTTTGCCTTCGGTTTTTGAAACCAGCAGAAAGGTTTAGAACAATAAAATTAGTACATAAACTAAATAAAATTTAGGTAAAATGAAAATTGAAGATTTTAACTTTGCCGGTCACAAGGCAATCGTGCGCGTTGACTTCAACGTGCCATTGGATGAAAATGGTAATGTAACAGACGACACTCGTATCCGCGGTGCCCTTCCTACATTGAAGAAGGTACTTGCAGACGGCGGTGCGCTCATCATGATGAGCCACATGGGTAAGCCAAAGGGCAAGGTTAAACCAGAGCTTTCTCTCTCTCAGATTGTTAAGAACGTATCAGACGCTCTCGGTGTAGACGTTAAGTTCGCTAAGGACTGCGGTAACGCTGATGCTGAGGCAGCTGCCTTGAAGCCAGGTGAGGCTCTCTTGCTCGAGAACCTCCGCTTCTATCCTGAAGAGGAAGGCAAACCAGTTGGCGTTGAGAAGGGTACTCCAGAATTCGATGCTGCTAAGGCTGAGATGAAGGAGCGTCAGAAGAAGTTCGCTGCTAAGTTGGCTTCTTACGCTGACGTATATGTAATGGACGCATTCGGTACAGCTCACCGCAAGCACGCTTCTACAGCTGTCATCGCTGATTCTTTCGACAAGGATCACAAGATGCTCGGCTTCTTGATGGAGAAGGAAGTTAAGGCTGTTGACGCAGTTCTCAGCAACATCAAGCGCCCATTCACAGCTATCATGGGTGGTTCTAAGGTTTCTACTAAGATCGGTATCATCGAGAACCTGTTGACTAAGGTTGACAACCTGATTCTCTGCGGTGGTATGACTTATACCTTCTCTAAGGCTCTCGGTGGAAAAATCGGTATGTCTATCTGCGAGGATGACAAGCTCGACGTTGCTCTCGACGTAATCAAGAAGGCTAAGGAGAACGGTGTAAACCTCGTCCTCGGCACAGACTCTATCTGCGGTGATGACTTCAAGAACGACTGCAATACTCAGGTTTGCCCATCTAACAACATCCCTGACGGTTGGGAGGGTATGGACGCAGGTCCTGAGACTCGCAAGGCTTTCGCAGCTGCCATCAAGGGAGCTAAGACTATCCTCTGGAACGGTCCTGCAGGTGTATTCGAGTTCGACAACTTCGCTGGTGGTTCTAAGGCTATCGCTGACGCAATCGCTGAGGCTACTAAGGAAGGTGCATTTTCACTCATCGGTGGTGGTGACTCTGTAGCTTGCATCAACAAGTTCGGTTTGGCTGATCAGGTTTCTTACATCTCTACAGGTGGTGGTGCTCTCCTCGAGGCTATCGAGGGTAAGGTATTGCCAGGTGTAGCAGCTATCGAGAAGTAATCTCATGTCAAAAAGAAAGCCATTTGCAAAAAGGGCTTGATTTTTTACAAGAAAAAATAGGTTGGAGGGCATCCTATGTGATGTCCTCCAATTTTCAGTTTTAACTGAATCCCTAATAATCTACAGATTCTCTCTATAAACAGAACTGTATCTTTCAATTAAAACAAGCAACAGAAAACATAAATTCTAAAATTATTTGGTAAACTACAAGGAATATAATTTTCTGATTTTAAAACGAATACATGGATTGGATTGTTAATCTCTTCACCAATACCGAGTCGGTGGCTCACATCGCCCTACTCTACGCTATCGTGATAGCTATTGGTGTTTACCTCGGAAAAATAAAGATTGGCGGCATTTCGTTAGGTGTCACCTTCGTTCTCTTCGCAGGTATTTTGGCTGGCCACGTTGGCTTCACCGGTCCAAAGGAAATTCTCACATTCGTGCAAGACTTCGGCTTGATCCTCTTCGTCTTCATGATTGGTCTCCAGGTAGGACCTGGCTTCTTCGAGAGTTTCAAGAAAGGTGGTGTTACGCTCAACATGCTTTCGGCTAGCGCTATTCTGCTCAACATCCTCGTGATGTTTGGTTGCTATTATCTCTTCTTTGATACGAGCAACCCTAACAACTTGCCTATGATGGTAGGTACTCTCTATGGTGCGGTTACCAATACTCCGGGTCTTGGTGCTGCCAACGAGGCTTTACTCAGCGTCTTCCCTAATGGTGCTCCAAGTATTGCCAATGGTTATGCTTGTGCTTATCCTCTTGGTGTGGTGGGCATTATCGGTGCTACTATCCTTATCAAGTACATCTGTAAGATTAATACTGCTGATGAGGAAGAACAGCTTAACGAAGAAGATGCCGCAAACCCACACGCTAAGGCCCACAACATGCACTTACGCGTGGAAAATGCTTATATTACAGGCAGAACGCTGAGAGAAGTTTCAGAATTCTTGAACCGTGACATTGTATGTTCACGACTGCTCCACAATGGCGAGGTGAGCATTCCTAACAGCAAGACTAAGTTTGAGGTTGGAGACGAATTGCTCGTTGTATGTGCAGAGGCTGATGCTGAAGCCATCAAGGCTTTTATCGGACCAGAGGTTGAAGCTGAATGGGACCGCGAGAAGGATGAAGTACAGCACTTTGTTTCTCGCCGTATCATCGTTACCCGTCCGGAAATGAACGGTAAGACCTTGGGTAAGATGCACTTCTCCAGCGTATACGGCGTTAACGTAACCCGTATTTCCCGTCAGGGAATGGACATTTTTGCAGGCAGAAACCACCACTTCCACGTAGGTGATAAGATTCTGGTTGTAGGTCCTGAAGAGAATGTGAACCGTGTGGCTGAAATCATGGGTAACTCTGTAAAGCGCCTCGATGCGCCTAACATTGCCACTATCTTCGTAGGCATTATGGTAGGTATTATCTTCGGTTCTCTCCCATTTGCCATTCCGGGAATGCCGGTGCCTTTGAAGTTGGGTATTGCTGGAGGTCCGCTTATCATCGCCATCCTCATCGGCCGTTTCGGCTATCGCATGAAGCTGGTAACTTATACGACGACTTCGGCTAATATGATGCTGCGAGAAATAGGACTTGTACTCTTCCTGGCGAGTGTGGGAATCAAGGCTGGTGCCGGATTCTGGGACACAGTAGTACAGGGTGACGGTTTGAAATATGTGGGATGCGGTTTCCTCATCACCGTTATTCCTATCCTCATCATCGGTACGATTGCCCGGCTGAAGTTTAAATTCAACTACTTCACCATCATGGGTATGCTCGCCGGTACTTACACAGACCCTCCTGCATTGGCTTATGCAAATGCTTCTTGCTCAAAGGAGGCTCCAGCTGTAGGATACTCTACGGTTTATCCATTGAGCATGTTCCTCCGTATCTTTACAGCCCAGATTGTGGTGCTGTTCTTCTGCGGAGCGTAAGACTTACAAAAGTTAACAAAACAACTGGAAATAGTTATAAATTATAAAAGAGGTGCACAAAGACAAAAATTTGTGCACCTTTTTTGTTGTCTTTTCAGAAATTCTTCGTACCTTTGAGCACAAGAAACAAACCTAATGAATCTTCTAGGAACAACTATCGTTCCTATATGATGCAGATTTTTTCGAAATATGAAACAATAACCCTATAAACGTTAGTAAGCGTATGAAGAAATTGGGATTTCTGATAACCATGCTAGTCATCACGTCCTTGCCCGCTTGGAGTCAAGGAGCCAAAAGTATCCGTATTACGGAGGTGATGACCGACAACCGTACCAATCTTGTAGATGAGTACGGGCAGCACAAACCATGGGTGGAATTGAGCAATTCCTCCTTTACCACGTATAATGTGCGTGGTATGTTCCTAACCACCGACCGAAGGGTTCTCGACAAGAAAATGTCGCCTGAAGCTCGCCGACAGCTGATGTGTCCATTGCCTAACAATGAACCACGAACCACACTGGGAGGCAAGAAGAGCATCGTTATCTTCGACAGCAGTTCCTGGTACCAGGATGGCAGGAACGGACAACATTGGAAGGCAAAGAATTCTTCCAACTCGGGACCTTTTCATCTCAATCTTATTCTACAGGAAAAGATGCCCAACTGGATAGCACTCTATGACGGAAATGCCGTTGACCTGATAGACTCCGTAAACGTGCCAGTGTTGGCTGCCGATGAGAGTTTTGAACTGAGTAAGGACTTCAAGACATGGGAGAAAGCCATTGCCGGATCAGTAACTCCAGGCTATCTGCCTCAAAACACAGGTTTGAGTAAAGCCCAGCAATTGAAGAAAAGCGACCCATACGGAATAGGAATCGCCGTACTTTCAATGGGAATCGTATTTGCCTGCCTTGCTCTCCTCTTCATCGTGTTCTGGGTTTTCGGAGCCTACATGAAACATAAACAGCGCATCGCCCGTGCTACTGAGAAGCACGCCACCTTATTATATAAGACAGGAAAAAAGACCATCGAGGTTACTCAAGACCTCAGTCATAAGACCAACGTGATTTTGAAAGATGGTTTAGAAACCAAGGGCATTGATAAGGAGATTTACATGGCAGTCATCTCCCTTGCACTACAGGAATATCTGGAAGATGTTCACGATGTAGAATCCGGCATTATCACCATCAAGCCAAAACAGACCAGATGGAATGCTCCGAAATTCAACAACAACAATAACAACGTTAAAATATAGGAACTATGGCAAAGTACGAATATAAGGTTAAAGGCGTAGATTACGTCGTTGAAATACAGGATATTGAAGGCAATATCGCCAATGTAACCGTGAATGGAATTCCATTCGAAGTGGAAATGAAACAGCCGGTTAAGAGCAGTAAGCAGAAAGTGAAGTTAACTGATGGACAAAACAACATTTCTGCCAGCTCTGTTGCAAGCGCAGGTTCTGCTGCAGGTTCAAGTTCTGCAGCAAGTTCTGATTCTGCTTCATCAAGCAAACAGGCAACTCCTGCTGCAGGCAAACCAGTTGTTGCCCCTCTGCCTGGCACAATCAACGAAATCAAGGTGAAAGTCGGTGACAAGGTGAACACAGGCGATACTGTTGTCGTTCTCGAAGCCATGAAGATGCAGAACAACATCGATGCAGAAACTTCGGGAACCATTACCAGCATCAACGTGAACAAGGGAGACGCAGTAATGGAAGGAGACACGCTTGTTACAATCGCGTAATAAGCTGTTTAGACAAAAAGCTAATGATTACTCTTCCAATCAAAAGACTAATCATAAAGTTCAATGTTCAACTTTCAAAGTTCAAAGTAAATCAATGTCTAACTTTCAAAGTTCAAAGTAAATTATGGATTTCATCATACAAAACTTCAATGAGTTTCTTACCTTTACGGGCTTTGCCAACGCCTCGGCAGGAAACCTCATCATGATTCTGGTGGGAGCACTCTTTATCTGGCTCGCCATCAAGAAAGATTTTGAGCCGCTGCTCCTGGTTCCTATCGGATTGGGAATCATTCTTGGCAACATTCCATTCCGTGCCGATGCAGGACTCGAAATAGGTTTATACGAAGACAACTCCGTTCTGAACATCTTCTACCAGGGAGTGAAACAGGGCTGGTACCCGCCACTCGTATTCCTGGGCATTGGAGCCATGACCGACTTCTCTGCACTCATTTCCAACCCGAAGCTCATCCTGATTGGAGCCGCTGCCCAATTTGGAATCTTCGGCGCCTACATGATTGCACTGGCTCTGGGATTTGAACCTAACCAGGCAGCTGGCATTGCCATTATCGGAGGAGCAGACGGACCAACCGCCATCTTCCTGAGCAGCAAACTGAGTCCGAACCTCATGGGAGCCATTGCGGTTTGCGCCTACTCTTACATGGCACTGGTACCTGTAATCCAGCCACCTTTGATGCGACTGCTTACAACCAAGAAAGAGCGCGTCATCAAGATGAAACCGGCACGTCAGGTTTCACAGACCGAAAAGATTCTCTTCCCTATCATCGGTCTGCTTCTCACCACCTTCATCGTTCCATCCGGTTTGCCATTATTAGGAATGCTGTTCTTCGGAAATCTTCTGAAAGAGAGTGGAAAGACAACCCGACTCGCCAAGACAGCAAGCAGCAGCTTGAATGATATTGTCGTTATCCTCCTCGGCCTGACCGTAGGCTGTTCTACCCAGGCTTCAGAGTTTCTGACATTGAATACCATCAAGATCTTTGCTCTCGGTGCTCTTGCTTTCATCATCGCATCGGCAAGCGGAATCTTATTCGTCAAGCTGATGAATCTCTTCTTGCCAAAAGGCAAGAAACTGAACCCACTTATCGGAAACGCCGGAGTGAGTGCCGTACCAATGAGTGCACGCATCTCCAACAACCTAGGTCTGGAATACGACCGCCACAACTTCCTTCTCATGCACGCCATGGGACCAAACGTTGCGGGAGTCATCGGTTCTGCCGTTGCAGCCGGAGCTTTGCTGGGATTCTTCAATTAAAAGTTGAGCCACCAAGCTATCCCTCCAGGATAAGCACATAAAAAGAATCGCCCTGAAAGGACAAAAGCATCTTACATCCAATGCTTTCCCTTTCAGGGCGACTTTTTTATTTCTTTTTTTAGCTCTTAACCCGCATTCTCATTTTTCCTTCAAAGGAAATGATAACCTCAACCTGATAACTCAAACTGCTGTCAGGCATTGCCAGAACAGCAAGATAAAGAATGCCAGATTCATCTATCTTATTGAATACGATGTCGCTCAATATAGACTGGTCCAAGAAAGAAGCAGGAACCTGCTTATAGAAATCCTTCTTATGAAAATCACGAGAGAACAGACAGTTGGCACCATGATAAACATGCAAGTTCACAATATTATCATAATAAACATTGTCTACCTCAACACCATCATCATTATAAGAACTCTTGTAGACCTTATAACTTGTTGGGTTAACCTGTACGTAGAGATGATATTTCTCATCGCCCCTTACAACCACCGTATCACGTTTAATCAGCGTATTCTGATTCAGCGCCACGGAAGCATGGTTGTGGATGAACTGCTGCAAATAAGACTTATCTTCCGTCTTCACCAGCTTAACCACATCCCCATTCTGCACCTTAAACTGGAAAATATGCTCAGCCTGTTTTACAATCGGATATTTTGCAATATTAGCACCCTTCATTACAAGCGTATCGCCAGCAATGTAGAAGTAGACAGGCTGACTGGTTGAATCAGGATAATAAATCGTATCGCCTTTTACGCGGAACGCCACATCATCCTCATCGTCATCGTTCAGCCAAATGCCTTGCAACATCTTCTTAGCCGCAGTATCTTCCTTCACTTCCTGTTGCTTTTCGGCCTTATGCCCACAAGCAACAAGAGTCAAGATACAACTGAGCAGCCATAAATTAACTATCTTTTTCATGATGAGTTCTTTAAATAAATTAATCGGTAAAAACTGATACCAATTCTACTCGAAATAATCAGCCTCTTCGAAAGACTTTGCCTTGGTTCTGTCTTTTTCTGACGTAAGCACCTCAACTCCTTCAATAGGCCATTTTATTCCGATAGTAGGATCATCCCAATGAATACTGGCTTCGTAATCAGGAGCATAAACATTATCTACTTTATAAGTAAAGATGGCTTCGTCACTCAGTACCAGGAAACCATGGGCAAAACCGCGAGGAATGAAAAACTGACGTTTGTTCTCTCCACTCAGTTCAACCATTACATATTTACCGAAAGTCTTACTGCCCTTTCTCAAGTCAACAGCTACATCCAGCACGCGGCCTTTGATGACACGCACCAACTTAGCCTGCGAGAATTCACCTTTCTGATAATGCAAACCTCTGAGCACACCACGAGCCGACATCGATTCATTGTCTTGCACAAACTCCACATGCCCTCCAACGTGAGCATCAAAGTCAGCCTGCTTCCATGCTTCAAAGAAATAGCCGCGAGCATCTTCAAATACCCGAGGTTCTATCAGCCAGACTCCTTCAATTTCTGTCTCTGTATATTTCATTGATTTATACCTTATTTATTTTAGGCACAAAGGTAATACTTTTTCCCGAAACGACAAAACAAATTAGACTTTTTATGATTTCATCGAAAATTTTCTCTATTTTCTGTTGGTCATTTCCGAAAAAATCACTACCTTTGCAAACGTGAATAGACTAGAAAGGCATATAGAGATCCTACTTTTGAGCAACGATTGCGTGATTGTCCCAGGATTTGGTGGCTTCATGGCTCATCATGTAGATGCGCGTTACGATGGCAGAGACAGCATGTTTTTGCCACCGCTGAGAACTATTGGCTTTAACCCACAGCTCCAGATGAACGATTCTCTCCTTGCACTTTCGTATGTTGAAGCATACGACATCAGCTATCCGGAAGCTTTGAACCGCATTGCTGATGAGGTGACTGAGATGCGTCAGACTCTGGAGAATTCAGGAAAATTTGAACTGAATGATATTGGCACCATCATATTGAACGAAGACGGAAATTATACCTTCGAACCATGCGAGGCGGGCATTCTTACCCCTGAGTTGTATGGTTTGGGCGGCTTAAACATGCTCCCACTCGCACAGATTTCTGCAGAAGAGGTTCAGAAGACTGAAGATTCTGCTGCTTCAATCATTGAAATGCCAGCAAAGACAGTAGAAAACAATCGTACAGAAAGCGAAGTCAAGAATCAGGATAGTAACCAGAAGATGGAGAGTGGACTCTCTGTCAACAATTCTGTGTTCGTTAACGAAGAAGAAGAATCAAATGCCGAATTCATCAGCATCAAGAAGAGCTGGTTGCGCAATATTGCAGCAGCCTGCATCGCTCTCATTGCATTCTTCACCTACTCTTCTCCATTGGGAACCCCAACCGTTCAGAAGAGCCAAATTGACACAGGTATGTTGAACCGCATCATGCCTAAGGAGATCAATAAAGTTGCTCAACCTCAAGAACTGGTTCTTAGTACAGAATCACAGGCAGAAGAGAGCATTCCTGCCAAGTCTGTCAACATGGCTCAGGACAACGAATTGCAAACAGCTTCTTCTTACTACAGCATCGTTTTGGCAAGTCGTGTTACCAAGCGCAATGCTGCCTGCTATGCTGAACTCCTCCAGAACAAGGGATTCAAGGAAGCTAGGGTGTTGATTACGGATAATAATGTGAAAGTTATATACGGAACATACTCTACCGAGGGCGAAGCTTATACTGCTCTCAACCGTTTACACAACTATGATGCTTTTACTGACGGCTGGATTACGAAAGTGAAAGAATAGTTGATAGTTAAGAGTTTACAGTTTATTGCTAGAACAAAGAGCAAGGAGTATCGGAAACTTCTACAACACATTATTATAATAAACAGAAAAGTAAGAAAAAGAATATGAAAAGAGTACGTTGTCCTAAATGCGATAATTTTATCACCTTCGATGAGACCAAGTATCAGGCAGGTCAGAGTCTCGTTTTCGTTTGTCCTAATTGCAATAAGCAGTTTGGCATCCGAATGGGAGTTTCCAAACTCCGCGAAACTCGCAAGGAGGAAAAACTTGACGAGAATGCCAACGAGAAAGGATACGGTTCTATCGTTGTCATCGAGAACGTATTCGCTTACAAACAGGTCATCCCGCTGCAGTTAGGCGACAACATCATCGGCCGCTACATGAAGAACAGCGGAATCAACTGCCCTATCGAAACCGTAGACCCAAGCGTTGACATGAACCATTGCGTAATCAACGTTAGCCGCGACAAGAAAGGCAAATTGAAATACGTACTCCGTGATGGACCAAGTTATACAGGAACTTTCGTTGACAATGAAATTCTGGGCGACAGAGAACGCCGCGTTATCGAAGACGGAACCCTGTTCACCATCGGAGCAACTTCTATCATTCTCCGCACAGCAGACAGTGAAGAAGAAAACTAAGAAGTTTCGATTATCAAAATAAACACTTCAAAAGGAGCAATTAGATGTTGGTTTACATCCAATTGCTCCTTTTTCACTTAACGAAAACGTAAAATCCCGCCATATTTCTAACTTTCTGAAAGAAATCTACTATATTTCGTAATCTTTTTGCTTTTATTTTCTTTAAATTAAAAGAAAATGTGTACCTTTGCATCGGAATATAAGAAATAGAAATGAATTACGTTAGGTTATGGATGTAGCAATCGTAAAATATAATGCCGGAAATATCTATTCCGTAGTCAACGCCATGAAGCGTTTAGGCATCGAACCTGTACTTACAGATGATGCAGAAATGCTCCAGAAGGCTGACCGCGTTCTCTTCCCTGGACAAGGCCAGGCAAGAGAAGCAATGGAATATCTGAAGGCTCATCAGCTTGATCAAGTAATCAAGAACTTGAAGCAACCCGTCCTGGGCATTTGTGTAGGACAGCAACTCTTGTGCCGCCATTCGGAAGAAGGTGATGTAGATTGCATCGGAACCTTTGATGTAGATGTAAAGCGATTCCAGCCTCAGAAACACGAAGACAAGGTGCCTGCTATGGGCTGGAATGAAATCTATGATTTGAAGACTGACCTTTATAAGGGGTTCGGAAACAGAATGGATTCTGACTCAGACAAGTCTACCGCTGATGCGCTGCTTCATCCCTACTCCTATTTCGTACATAGTTATTATGTGCCACTCTGCGAGGAGACAATTGCCAAGGCAGAATACATTCTTCCTTATAGCGCATCGCTCCACAAAGACAATTTCTATACCTGCCAGTTCCATCCAGAAAAGAGCGGAAAGGTGGGAGAACAGATTTTAAAGAACTTTTTAGAGATAAAATAAAAGAGGAAATACTAATATGATAGAATTAATTCCAGCTATCGACTTGATAAATGGCCAGTGTGTTCGTCTTACCAAAGGCGATTACGACCAGAAGAAGGTTTACAATGACAATCCTGCCGAGGTTGCAAAACAGTTTGAGCAGATGGGCTTCAAGCGCCTTCATGTAGTAGACCTCGATGGAGCCAAGTCAAAGCACATCGTAAATGATGCGGTGTTGAAGGCCATTACCACAGAAACCTCTCTCGTGGTAGATTTCGGTGGCGGAATCAAGACCGAAGAAGATATTGAGAAAGCTTTTGCTGCGGGAGCAAGCATGGTTACAGTGGGCAGTATTGCCGTCACCAATCCTGAACTCTTCATGCAATGGCTAGACAAGTATGGAGCCGACCGCCTGATTCTGGGAGCCGATGTAAGAAACGAAAAGATTTCTATCAACGGATGGAAAGAAGATTCTTCTGAAGATCTCCTTCCTTTCCTGAAAAAGTACATCGATAAAGGAGTACGCTACGTTCTCTGCACAGAAATCAGCAAAGACGGAACGCTGCAGGGACCTGCCATAGAACTCTACAAAGAAGTAATGGCTGCCTATCCTCAACTGCATCTTATCGCCTCAGGCGGAGTGAGTTGCAACGAAGACATCGAAGCATTGGAAACTGCAGGAATTCCTGCCGTAGTATTTGGAAAAGCTTTCTACGAAGGGAAAATCGATGTTAAGAAACTAGTTAATAGTTAAATAGTTGACAGTCAAAAAGTTTATAGTTAGGAGTTAAGTAATCATAAAGTTCAAAGTTCAATGGTCAAAGTTCAAAGTAACAAAGGATTAGCTAAACGAATCGTTCCTTGTCTTGATGTAAAGAACGGCGAGACGGTAAAGGGAACCAATTTCGTAAACCTTCGCAGCGCTGGTGACCCGGTAGAACTGGGAAAAGCTTATAGCGATGCTGGAGCCGATGAACTCGTATTCCTCGATATTACAGCGAGTTTCGAAGAGCGCAAAACCTTTACGGATATGGTAACCCGTGTGGCTGCCGAAATCAATATCCCATTTACTGTGGGAGGTGGAATCAACGAACTCAAAGATGTTGACCGCCTGCTCAACGCAGGAGCTGACAAGGTTAGCATCAACAGTGCTGCCATCCGACATCCGGAGCTCATCGATGAAATTGCCAACCATTATGGCTCACAGGTTTGCGTATGCGCCATTGATGCACGTCTCGATTCTGACGGCTGGCACTGTTATGTAAAAGGCGGAAGAGAACGGGTGGAACTAGGATTGTTTGACTGGGCAAAGGAAGTGGCCGACCGGGGTGCCGGTGAAATTCTCTTTACCAGTATGGATCATGACGGTGTGAAACAGGGATTCGCAAACGAGGCCCTCGCCCGTCTTGCTGAAGAAGTAAGCATTCCTATCATCGCCTCAGGAGGTGCTGGAAAGATGGAGCATTTCCGCGATGCTTTCACCCAAGGCAAGGCAGATGCTGCCCTGGCAGCCAGCGTGTTCCACTTTGGCGAGATTGCCATTCCTGACCTCAAGAAATACCTGAGAGAAGAAGGAATCAACGTGAGAATATAGAACACGTAAGGATACTGAGACACGTGAATATAATAATGTAAGAAAATAAAAACAAGATAAAATGGAAATAGATTTCGAAAAATTAGGCGGACTGGTTCCTGCCATCATCCAAGACGCAGTTACAAAGAACGTCTTGATGCTTGGCTTCATGAATCAGGAAGCATACGATAAGACAATAGCAACCAAAAAGGTAACATTCTGGAGCCGTTCACGCAACTGCCTCTGGACAAAAGGTGAAACATCAGGCAACTTTCTGAATCTCGTTAGCATTCAGAACGACTGCGATAACGACACCTTGCTGGTTAAGGTTCACCCAGATGGTCCAACCTGCCACAAAGGTACAGACACCTGCTGGGCAGAAGAGAATACGCTCAACCCTATTCTCTTCCTCTCAGAGCTTCAGGACTTCATCAACAAGCGCCACGAAGAAATGCCAGAGGGAAGCTACACTACCAGCCTCTTCAAGAAAGGCGTTAATAAAATGGCACAAAAGGTTGGAGAAGAAGCTGTTGAAACCATCATCGAAGCAACAAATGGCAACAACGAGAAACTCGTTTACGAGAGTTCAGACCTTCTCTATCACCTCATCGTTCTGCTCACAAGCAAGGGCTTGAGAATAGAAGATGTTGTGAAAGAACTTCAGATGCGTCACGATCCGGAATGGGATAAGAAACGCCGCGTTGCCAAGAGCAAGGGCGAAATGAAATAACAAACCAACATTAAGGAGAAAAAAATAGAAGATGTTAATAGATTATCAGAACGTCAGCATATATCAGGCCGACAAGTGCGTGCTCCAAAACATCAATTTTCATATTGACGAAGGAGAATTCGCCTACCTTATTGGAAAAGTCGGCTCTGGTAAAAGTTCGCTATTAAAGACACTTTATTGCGAACTAGACCTTGTAGAAGGCGAAACCGAGAAGGCTGAAATTCTCGGCAGAGACCTCAAAACTATCAGACGAAAGGAGATTCCGGCTCTGCGTAAGGAATTGGGAATCATCTTTCAGGATTTCCAGCTGCTACACGACCGCACCGTTCGCAAGAACTTTGAATTCGTACTCAAGGCAACAGGCTGGAAAAACAAAAAAGACAGAGAAAAGCGTATCGAAGAGGTGCTCAACGAAGTAGGCATGATTGATAAAATCGACAAGATGCCTCATGAGCTCTCAGGTGGTGAGCAGCAGCGTGTAGCCATCGCCCGCGCCATTCTCAATAATCCAAAAATCATCATCGCCGATGAGCCTACAGGCAATCTCGACCCAGAGACAGCCAGCAACATCGTGAGTCTGCTGAAAGACATCACCAAACAAGGCACAGCTGTTGTGATGACAACCCATAACATCCCGATGCTCGACAAATTCCCAGGCATCGTTTACCGCTGTAAGGAAGGTGTGCTCTACGACGTAACCAACGAGTACAACCACATCGACCTCACAGAGGATGGAGAAGATAATTAAGTGAAATCATTAAATAAAATTACGACTATGAAGGTAATGAAATTCGGAGGTACTTCTGTAGGCTCACCAGAGCGCATGAAGGGAGTAGCCTCTTTGGTTACAGAATCAGGTGAACCAACTTTCATCGTATTGTCTGCGATGAGCGGTACAACAAACTCTCTCGTTGAGATCTCTGACTATCTTTACAAGAAGAATCCAGAGGGCGCCAACGAGGTAATCAACAACTTGGAGAAGAAATACATGCAGCATGTAGAAGAACTCTACTCTACCGAGGAGATGAAAAATACGACTCGTGAGTTCTTGCAGGGCGAATTCAACTATCTCCGCTCATTTACCAAAGACCTCTTCACTTCTTTCGAGGAGAAGAGCATCGTGGCTCAGGGCGAGATGATGAGCACCAACATGGTTGTAAACTACTTGAAGGAACAGGGTGTAAAGGCCGTATTGCTCAGCGCATTAGACTTTATGCGAACTGACAAGAACGCAGAACCGGATCCTCAGTACATCAAGGAGAAGTTGGCTGCTATCATGGAGCAGAACCAGGGCTATCAGATTTACATCACTCAGGGATTCATCTGCCGCAACGCATATGGCGAGGTTGACAATCTGCAGCGTGGCGGTAGCGACTACACCGCATCTCTTATAGGTGCAGCTCTCCCAGCTGAAGAGATTCAGATCTGGACCGACATTGACGGAATGCACAACAACGACCCTCGTGTCGTAGAGCACACTGAGGCAGTACGCCAGTTGAACTTCGAGGAGGCTGCAGAGTTGGCTTACTTCGGTGCCAAGATTCTCCACCCTACCTGTGTCCAGCCAGCTAAGTATGCAGGCATCCCTGTACGCTTGAAGAACACCATGGATCCTAAGGCCGACGGTACAATCATCGACAATGTCATCGTACGCGGCAAGATCAAGGCTGTTGCTGCCAAGGACAACATCACAGCCATCAAGATCAAGAGTAGCCGCATGTTGCTCGCTACAGGTTTCCTACGCAAGGTATTCGAAATCTTCGAGAGCTATCAGACTCCAATTGATATGATTGCCACTTCTGAGGTGGGTGTCAGCATGAGTATTGATAATGATTCTCATCTTAACGACATCGTAAACGAGCTGAAGAAATATGGTACAGTAACTGTAGATTCTGATATGTGCATCATCTGCGTTGTAGGTGATTTGGACTGGAGCAACGTTGGCTTCGAGACCATCGCTACCGATGCAATGAAGAACATTCCTGTACGCATGATTTCTTACGGTGGTTCTAACTACAACATCTCATTCCTCATCAGAGAGAAAGATAAGAAGCAGGCATTGCAGAACTTGAGCAACGTATTGTTCGAGAAGAAGTAATGCAAATGAAAACGAAGAGTGAAAAGTGAAGAATTCGTATGTAATGCTTCCTATCCACTCTTCGTTGGATATTCTGATTTACAATAAATTGAATATTCTGATTTAACTATAATAAGGTATTAATTTAAGATTAAGTGAAATGAAAGGTACATTTCCGATAGATAAGTTTCAGGAGATACAGACTCCGTTCTACTATTACGACACCAATGTGTTGCGCCAGACATTGAAAACCATCAATGAAGAGGCTGGCAAGCACGAGGGATTTGAAGTGCACTATGCCGTAAAGGCAAATGCCAACCCTAAGGTGCTCAATATCATCTGTCAGGCTGGTTTAGGAGCCGACTGTGTGAGCGGAGGAGAAATTCAGGCAGCCATCAAAGCCGGTTTTCCAGCCAGCAAGATTGTTTACGCTGGTGTAGGCAAGAGCGATTGGGAAATCAACCTCGGATTGGAGAAAGGCATCTTCTGCTTCAATGTAGAAAGCATTCCGGAGTTGGAAATCATCAACGAGCTGGCTGAAAAACAGAATAAGATTGCGCAGGTTTGTTTCCGCATCAATCCGGATGTCGGCGCCCATACGCACGCTAACATCACAACAGGTCTGGCAGAAAACAAGTTCGGAATTGCCATGCGCGACATGGAAGCCGTAATCGAAGAGGCTGCCAAGATGAAGAACATCCAGTTCCTCGGACTGCACTTCCACATCGGAAGCCAGATTCTCGATATGGGTGATTTCGAGGCACTCTGCAACCGTATCAACGAACTTCAGAACCAACTTGAAGCGCATCACATCGTTGTGAAGAACATCAATGTGGGCGGTGGATTGGGCATTGACTATAATCATCCAAACCGCCAGCCAATCCCTAATTTCAAGGATTATTTCGATACATACGCAAAGAAACTGAAGTTGCGCGATGGTCAGAAGCTTCACTTCGAGTTGGGTCGCGCTGTAGTGGGTCAGATGGGTTCTCTCATCACCAAGACACTCTACATCAAGCAGGGCACAGCCAAGC
The DNA here is from genome assembly GCA_021618535.1 of Segatella copri. Classification (GTDB taxonomy): domain Bacteria; phylum Bacteroidota; class Bacteroidia; order Bacteroidales; family Bacteroidaceae; genus Prevotella; species Prevotella copri_O. The sequence continues at coordinate 29,281 of JAJWAL010000013.1, forward strand.
AGTTTGCCATTGTGGATGCAGGAATGACCGACCTTATCCGTCCTGCTCTCTATCAGGCTTACCATAAGATTGAAAACATCTCAAGCGATGAACCTGTAGAAACTTACGACGTAGTAGGTCCTATCTGCGAATCAAGCGATGTCTTCGGCAAGGCTGTCGACATCAACAAAGCCCATCGCGGCGACCTCATCGCCCTCCGCTCAGCCGGAGCCTATGGTGAGATCATGGCGAGCCAGTATAACTGTCGCCAGTTGCCAAAGGGGTATATTACAGAAGACTTTTAATATAGTTGAAAGTTAAAAGTTAAGAGTTTATAGGATTCTCCTTTCTCTAGCTTTCTATATTACGAGAAAAAGAATATGATGATCATTAGTACAACTACTATAATAGCAGGCGCAGTGGTGGTTTTATTGGCGGTTCTCGGATCGCTGATAAATCCATTTCTGCGCTCGTTGCGCTTTCAAAAAACAGAAACGGCAGAGAATCAACCTCCTGTCAGTATACTCATTACCGCACACGATAATCTTGCTGAATTGGAGAGGAATCTCCCCATGTTCCTGCGTCAGCAGTACGCTGCCGACTATCAGGTAATCGTAGTCTGCCAGAGTACAGATGGCGAGACACAGGATTTTCTGAAGCGAACAGCAGCCGAGAACCCTCATCTTTATTATACTTATATTCCTGAGAGTTCACGCTACATGAGCCGCAAGAAATTGCAGATTACACTGGGTGTGAAGGCTGCCAAACATGAATGGATTATTCTGACAGAACCTAATTGCCGCCCAAGCAACGACAAGTGGCTGCAAACCATGGTCCGTCAATGCCAGGACCCAAACCATCTGGTATTGGGATATGTAGCCCTTGAGGAGGAAACCAAGAGCGTACGCCGTTTCGACAGCATCCGCAAGGCTTACTATGTTTTGCGCCGTGCCCAGCAGACCTATGGTTATCGCAGCCACATGCCAAACGTAGCATTCCGCAAGAGCGACTTCATGAAGGAACAGGGCTATCAGGGCAACCTGGAATATGTTCGCGGCGAATACGATTTTCTCGTCAACAAGTATGCACTGTGCGGAGATACTGCTACAGAACTGGATTGCGATGCATGGCTCATCCGCGAAGCACCATCGAACAAGAGCTGGCACAATGCCCACCTCTATCTGCAGGCTTCACGCAAGAGTTTGGAAAGAGCCGGTTCCATGCGAACCCTCATGTTCTTTGACCATCTCATGCCACATCTCAGCCTGATAGCAACACTGGCCGTTGCAGCCTACTCTATCCTCATGAAGAATTGGATTCTTACAGGATGCGCAGGTTTCAGTTTCCTCCTGCTGTTCATCGTGAGAATGCTGATAGCCAACAAGGCCATCAAACACTTTGATGACGGAATAGCGATGTTCAAACTGCCATTCTTCGAATATGGAATTATCTGGAGAAATCTGGCTACCAAATTGCGCTATTGGCGGGCTGACAAAAACGATTTTACTTCTCATAAACTCTAAACAGGGTAAAAAGGAAGTAACAGTCTATCAGAATAATAACAGTTAAAAATAACCGACAGAACGATGAAAGTATATTTGTTCATTTCCAACCAAAAGAAGTTGCTGAAGATGTATCTTCCATACATCGAAGCCTTGAATAAGCAGCTCGACATCACCAACAGTCTGGTTGATGCCGACATTGTGTTGATTATAGGAGCATGGACATGGCAGGGAGCCCAGATAGCCAAGAAAGCAAAGCAGATGGACATTCCCTACATCGTTTGTCCACTAGGTGATATTTCTGAGAGAAACTGCAAGAACCCTTACTTGAAGCGTTCACTGCAACAGTCTATGTATCAAAAAGCCATGTACGCCAAAGCCAACCTCATAGTAGCTACTACCCCTATGGAGAAAAACTATCTGGAAAAGAAAGGTTGGAACAAGCGCATCGCCCTGATTCGCTATGCAGGCTACAGTCATCTTACCAACACTGAAGCCATGATGCAAAACTGGCAGGAGACGGATGAGGAGACGCTGGCAGTCTTCGAGCAGCAAAAGGCAGAAGCCATAGCTGCCCAAACCAAACAGGCAATCATCGCACAGATTATGCAGATAAAAAGCCGCATGCCGCATCAGAATATTCCGCAAAAATATCTTGACGATTTACACACTCTCCTCTATGCTGATGATTATGATGAGGATGCTATCAAGCAAGAACTGGCAGAGAAGAAACTCTCTTCCTATGCCGCCTCCGTTTTCCAGACCATGACAGATAAAACAGGACTCACAGAAGGCTTCATGCCGATTCCTGCCAAAAAGGGCAGAAAGAGTAAAGAGATTCTGAAATTTGTGAAATAAAAAAGATTCTGAAGTTTGCGAAATAAGAAGAAATGAACTTAGATAGAATAGAACAGCAGGCTGGTCATCTGCCAGCTTACCAAATAGCCGACTCTGTCAATGAAGCATTGATAGAGTCGGCTAACCTTGTTATTACAGCTCCTCCTGGAGCCGGTAAATCTACCCTTCTTCCGCTCACCATTCTGCGGGGCATGAGTGATCAGACATTGGAAGGCTTCATCCATAATCATCTTAAAAGTCAGGGTAAGATTCTGATGCTCGAACCGCGCCGCCTGGCTGCTCGCCAGATAGCCGAACGGATGGCACAGATTCTGGGAGAACCCGTGGGCAAAACCATCGGCTATCGGGTAAGATTCGAAAGCAAGGTTTCGGATGAAACACGCATCGAAGTCCTTACCGAGGGCATTCTCACCCGAATGCTGGTCAATGATGCTACACTCGAAGGCGTTTCGTGCCTCATCTTTGATGAGTTTCATGAGCGCAGCATCAATTCCGATCTGGCGTTAGCGCTGGCCCGGCAAACACAGGAAATCATCCGCCCCGACCTGAAGCTCATCATCATGTCGGCAACAATCGATGCTTCCAGTATCTGCCAGGCACTTCAGGCTCCGCTTATCGAGAGTAAAGGCAGAATGTTTCCGATAGAAACCATTTATGCAGACCACGACATCGACAGATATCAGGTAGCGCAGGAAATGGCAGCTACTATCTGTCAGGCTTTCAGAAACCAGGAAGGTGACATTCTTGCCTTTCTGCCGGGACAGGGAGAAATCATGAAATGCGAAGAACTGCTTCGTTCTGCCTTATCTTCAACGGAAATCTATCCACTCTACGGCAACCTTTCGCCTGAAAAGCAGCGGCTCGGCATCGCTCCTTCCAAACCGGGCGAACGGAAAATCGTATTGGCCACCCCTATCGCCGAAACCTCTCTCACCATCGAAGGAGTAAGAATCGTTGTGGATTCCGGACTCTGCCGAAAACTGGTTTATGATGCCCGTACAGGCTTGAGCCATCTCGAAACCGTTCGTATCAGTCAGGACATGGCTACGCAGCGAAGGGGGCGTGCTGGCAGAATCACATCAGGCGTATGTTACCGGCTTTGGACACAGACCTCGGAACATCTGATGCCAGAACAACGGCTGCCCGAAATACTGGATGCAGATCTCTCTTCCATGGTTCTCGACATTGCAGCTTTCGGCGAAAACAAACCGGAACTGCTGCCTTGGCTCACCCTTCCTCCCAAGGGCAACCTCGTATTGGCACAGCAACTTCTTATGTCGCTCAACGCCCTCACTCCTGATCATGATGCTCACGCTCTCAGTGGCAGCATCACCGCAGAAGGCAGCAGAATGGCTCAACTTCCTTGTCATCCGCGAATCGCCAAGATGATAATCAGCAGCGATTCTCCTTCAAGCCAAGCCCTTGCCTGCGACATTGCAGCGCTGCTGGAAGAGAAAGATCCGATGAGCGAAAATGAAGATTCAGACATGACGCTCCGCCTTTCTATCCTCCGTTCCGCACGCTGCAAGAAGAATCTGGGGCGCTGGAACCGTATCGCTCAGATTGCCCAGGAATACAGAAAGATGCTGCGTATCAGGGAAGACAACGAGCCAATTGATGCTGAGGAAGTGGGTCATCTCATCGCTCTAGCCTACCCTGAGCGCATCGCCCATGCCACCGACCATGCGGGCAACTTCAAGATGTCGAATGGCAACACGATTTTCATCGACCCGTGCGACAGCATGGCAGCAAACGAATGGCTTGCCATCGCATCACTCAACCTCGCTTCAACCTCATCATCCAGTTCTGGGCAGGGACGGAAAGGAAGGGTATTTCTCTCAGCCCCCGTCAACTGGAAGAACTTGCCGGCACAAACCTGCGAGAATATTTCATGGGACAGCAAAGCGCTGGCAGTAAAGATGCAACAGGAAACACGGATAGGAGCACTCGTCATAGACAGCAAGCCGATACAAAATGCCAGCCGAGAGACTGTTTTTAATATTATCTGCGAAGCTGCCAGAAAAGACGGACTCAGCATGTTCGATTGGAACGAATCGGTTCATCGTCTGCAACTGCGCGTGGCACAAGTAGCTGAGTGGCATCCGGAACTGGAGATTCCTGACCTGTCTACGGAGCATCTCCTGTCAACAGCCCGAGCGTGGCTCCCTTTCTATCTCGAAGAAGGTGGTAAGATGAAGACTTCTGTTACAGAGCTGAAGAAACTCAACCTGTGCGAAATCCTTTGGAACATCCTTCCTTACGACCTTCAGCAGGAGATAGACCACCTTGCTCCCACCCACATCCGTGTGCCATCGGGCAGCAATATCCGCATCGATTATCGCCTGGGAGCAGAAGCCCCGGTTCTGAGTGTGCGGCTTCAGGAGTGTTTCGGAATGACATCAACTCCCACTGTCGATGCTGGCAGACAGCCTCTTCTGCTTGAGTTGTTATCTCCCGGCTTCAAGCCCGTTCAGCTTACTCAGGATCTCGCAAGTTTTTGGCAAGGCACTTACTTCGAAGTCCGCAAGGAACTGAAGCGCCGTTACCCTAAGCATTTCTGGCCGGAGAATCCGTTAGAGAGCGAGGCCGTGAGAGGTGTCAAACGATGGTGATCCAGATGCTCTCGCCTCGGTCTCTCGCCGCCGTGATGGCATTGACGAGGCGATGCAGCCAGATGCGGGAGTTTACCACCATGCCTCGGAGTTTGTTTTCGCCCGGCAGGATGCAGCCCTGCGTATCATCGGGGTAGTTGCCGGCATGGATGCGGATGCCCTCAAAGCCAGGAACGCCCTGCAGCAGGGGCAGCCACTGCTTGAATCTCGGCGACTTGGTGATGAGCAGCGGATAGGTGCCCTCGGGTATGGCAGTCTTGCCCTTCATCTTCTGCGCCATCTTCCCCGACACTCGCCCCAGGCGCACATTCTCCTCTTGGGGCAACAGGGTGATGCCCAGCAGGTTGCGCCACGTTGGCTCCAGGGTATCGCAGAAGTAGTGCTCCCCGTCCAGCTTGCCCACATCTACCACATGGCAGAAGCTGCGCTTCTGGTCCTTATTGAGCGTATAGTTCACCTTGCGCTCCACCTCCTCGTCCTTCAGGATATACATACGCCCTATGGTGTAAGTATTCTGCTTAGCTATTCTTTTGAGTACGATTTCCATAATTGTTTCTATTTAGATTCATTTTTGAGAAAACATAGCTTGCGATAAAGTTCGCCTGCCTCCACTTTCACGATATACTTTCTGAACACCCAGGTGGCTATCATCCGTCGGGTGCCCTTGGTATCCAGCCCCAAGTCGCTTCTCAACTGCTCAGCCTGCTGATAAGAGAACTCATTTGGCAGAAGTTGCAGCATATTGGAAGGCCCTCTTTTGCTCGACTTCACTCCCTCCTGCTCCGACTTCACGATAGCATCTCGGAAGAATCTCATCTTGCAGTACAGGTCATACTGCTCGCTCCAGCGCACAAACTCCTCTATCTCGGATTCCCATTGGCAACCATTCGCCACATAGAGCACGCAAGCCTTCAGATAGGCAATGACATTGGCTCTGAACGAGAGGTTCTCGTAAACCCTGTCTTGGCTCATACGGGCAAAGTCGGCATTCTCCTCTTTCAGCTTCTGTGCCAAGGCGAAAGCCTCAGGGCAATTGATAGTACCAGAAGCCATGTTAAGATGCTCGATATAGGGTTTTAAGTTCTCTCTGAATGTGTCATCGTATGTGCCATAGACAGGCATCTCGGCTCCTATCTCACGCTCTGGGATAGTACAGAAGTTGATTCTAGAGATAGGACCATCGGTCAATACCTTGGAGAAATATCGGATACCCTTGTTGATGGTGGTCGAGGCATTCCAGTTAAATCGGATGGTTACTCGCTCCGTAACACTCTGCGTGCCCACTCGGGTTTGTCCATATTGATTACCAGGGTCGAAGGCGAGGCACATGATACGAAACTGCTGGTTGCCAATGCCCCTTAGGTTATCAAACTGGTCTATCTCGTTGAGAGCAGTATAGAGGAAATGCTCCTGCGCCTCGGCGGTACGCATCACGAAGGCAGGGTTGGTCATATCGGCGTCTATCTCCTGGATCACGAGGTTTTCAGGTCGCTTACGCTTATCCTTGTTAGCACCTTTTCTTGTCACCTCATCCTTCCACTCCTTCTCTCGTTTCAGGTTATCTTTGTCTCGTTTTCTGATGTCTTCCATAATCAGGTTGATAGGCATCTGCACACAGTTCTTTCCTGCGCCCGTACCAGCTAAGAGACAACACATTAGCGTAGCCTCATGCTCCACATTGTCGATGTAATTAAAATAGGTGCGGCAGAGGTGGGTGGCTAGCGGAGGAAAGATGGCATGGGCTACGGCAGGCTTATAGCTATCCGGTGTCTGAGACACGAGGAGTTCCACGAGCTTAGGCAGCTTCTTCGGCATCTCGGGCGGAGCGGGGTAATCATCTTCGGAACTTTGAACATTGAGGTTTGAACTTTGAACTGTTTGATTACCTGCACTTGCGCCTTGAATTCTTAATTCTTCATTATTAATTCTTAATTGATTAGCCTGAGTCTCTGCTTGCGCATTGATGCGGATCACATCTCTAGAGAATGGCTTCGAACAGTCTCCATATTTCTCATAGAAGTCATGGATCAGCTGCTGGCAGTCACGCTCTTGGGCGAAGCTAGGCATCTTCACTGCCACTACTCTTCTCAGCTCCTCTTCGCTCATCACCCTGCTCGCTCCTGCGCTCATGATGGCAAGAAGTGAGGAGTGGCGAGAGCCCTCGGTATCGATATTCACATTCTTCAGTCCTGCCGACTCCGTGAAGAGGTCGAAGGCTATCAGGCTCTTCTCGCTGGCGGTACCAGAGGTTGGTAATCCGTCAGGAATATTTTGTTGAGTGTTGAATGTTGAGTGTTGAATGTTGAATGGTTGGGGTTGAGTGCCCTGTTGCCGTCTGCCGTCGATAGTGAGACCACGCTTCAGATAAGCCTCTCTGCGAGCCTTCAGCTCATCGGCAGGAAGCACGGCATACCAGTCCTTGGAGCGATAGATCTCCGAGTCCTGATCCGTGATAAAGAGGATTCTCTCTGGGGTGAAGCAACTCTCATCGCAGGGCACGCCAAGTGCCTTACAATACGCTCTCTGCGTCTCCTCGATAGTCATACCTATCGGCATTCGGATGTCGATGTGCAACTTCTTGCGGGCTGAGTACTCCAGGTGCAGCAGGGCTCCGTTCCAGATGGTGTCGCTACAGTTCAGCTCTCGTGCCTTCTCTATCGCCTTATCCACATATTCCTTGTCGTCCACGTCGATGGTAGTTTGGAAGAGGAAGCTTTCGGGCACGGCGTTCTTCTGCGAGCGCCTGTTGTCTCGGAACTGGTAGTAGTGAGCGCAGCGGAAGGGCAACTGCTTCTTCAGTTCATCGTTACCCCCACGGATGGCAGCTACCAGTTCTGCCATCCAGGGATAAGCGATGGTCTTGTCATAGACCGAGAGTGGCTGGGAGCTTACGCTCCCCTTATTGCCATTCTTGTACGGATTATATGCTATAATATGTTCCATTTTTTTGAATGTTGAGTGTTGAATGTTGAGTGTTGAATGTTGAATGTTGAATTTAATGTTGAATGTTGAATTGCCTAACGGTCGCAAAGGCGCTAGCCTAATTCAACATTCAACACTCAACATTCAACATTATCCTTAAATCCGGCAATCAGTTCCTTGTGCTCACCCTTGAGGCAGCGCAGAATCTCCGCCTTGCTCATGTCCTTGGAGAAGGCATAGTTCACCTGCACGGTTCGCTTGCTAGTGCGCACCACCCCGTGCTTGGTCTTGAGAATCTCCGTGAAGGGCTTCTCTCGCTTGCCCTGCACATAAGGCTTGAAGTCCACCCAGTCGCCTCGCCCATTCTCGCCACCCGAGAATATCATCCTGCCCCTGATCACCTGCGGCTTGTCACTGATTACCTCCGTCTCGTTCCATGGCGCCTTGCGCACTGATACGTTACCATTCTCCTCGGTGATCACTGCACCGTCCACCTTTACTGCATTGAGCAGCTTCTTGCTAGTTGCTTTCTTCATAACTTTGTAAATGTATTAAAAGATTGAGAACCCGCAATACGCAAAGTCCCCGCAACCAGACGCGCTGTGCATCTGATTGCGGGGACAAAGGTACTAAGAGTTTTTGAAACTTACCTGCCACGGGGTAGCCCCGTCCATGTGCCACGGGGTAGCCCCGGGGCAGGTAGGCAAGAATTGCACAATGTATTAAATATCAATCAATTACATCTTTTATCTTTTCTATGAATCGCTCTATGTTTTTTTGGTCCATTCCTTTAGAATTGCCCTTTCGCAAGGTTTCCTTGTTCATATTCCACAATTCTCCGAATGTAACCCAAGGTTGGTTGATACCCAATTTATCAGAGATGAGAGAAGCCAATACACCTTTTTCAGAGATCGACATTCTCTTAGGCTGATAACAATCGTCTAGATAGTCATGTTCTTGTAGTTTGTTGAGTATTTCGATAGCTTCTGGCGTATTAAGTTCATCAGGCAGTTTTAGCTCCTCCTGTCTGCCCTTAGCTACCCAAGCAGGTTCTTCCTTCAAGCTTATCTCTCGATTGCCAGGACAACCTTGCAAATTATCACCATTGCCCATAACAAACGAGCAACCTATAAACACAGGAACTCCCAGCCCTAACAATTCAGGCAACTGGGACATTGAAAATTCCATTTTGTTTTCATTTTTAAATGTTATTTTATCGAGAAAAAGCCCATTCTTATCCCGAGAAGGGCGCACACCATCATGGTGTCAAGGTGAAGCGTCTTCACCCGAAAATTTCTTAAGATTCATCGGATTTAAATTTAGTTAGTTAATAATTCAGATTGTTCATTCACCATTTTGATTGCGATGTCAGCTCTACATCCATACAGCAGTTTGAACTCATCTGTCATTTCAGACAAAGCATCAATCTTCTCTTGCTTACTTTTCCCATAAGGTTCAGCTTTCAATTTCTTGTCATATTGGTCTAGATAATATGCTATGAGAAAAGCCATTTTGTCTAGCGTATCAGGAGAAGCAGTAGAATTACACTGGCACAGATTGTTAAAGGTAGAGTCGCCCATTCCAAAATCTCTCTTCACTTTATATGCATTCAACACACCTCTACTGACCAAGGAGTCGAGGTGATTTCCCAACTTCTTGATGAGCTCTTCTCTCAGATTCTTTAGATAAGTATCTAGCTTGCTTTTTCTTTGTTTATTAACCTGTTCCATTACTATTATTTATTATAAATTGTAAAATTCTTAATAAATAATGAAACCTGCAAATTTGTAGTCAAGCCTAGACTGGGAAGTCAGGCTTATTTATTATTTTTTTTTATATCCTGTTAACTTTCTTGATGGAAATTTTGAGCGAAATAACTCAATAGATGTGCACAGCACATTGTCGTTAATCCTTTATAAAATTCCTTATCATAGGTTACTGCTGGTGCACCTCTTTATTTACCACTTGATACCAGGAAAAACGCATCACTGAAGGGAATAAATCGATAAAAAGGGGGCCTACTTGCAGGAAGTAGACACTTTTTTATAGAAATGCAACACTTTTTTGAAAAAAAACACTATCTTTGCACCATAGAAAATATGATAGAGACTTTCATGAAAGAGGAACAGGCTATTTTTATAGTGGCATTGTTTCTTCTGCTGTTCGCCATAGTCATGAGTTATGCCATGGTTCAAGACTACAGGATATTATTAATTCAAAAACAAAAAATATGAAAAAGAATTTTGTAAGATTAAGATGGTTTTTCACGATGCTCTTGTTCGTGACAACCATGATTATGCCATCCATGATGTTGGCGCAAGAAAGTATTACTCCAACCAGACCGAAAGGTGATGGCAAAACAGAACCATATCAAATTAGTAATGCTGCCGAACTTTATTGGTTTGCAGGTCTGGTGAATGGTACGCTTACAGGCGTGAAAAAGAATATATCTGCCAATGCAATCCTTACGGCAGACATTACCGTGAACGAGGGCGTTCTTGACGCAAATAAAGATCTGGTAAGCAAAAGCGACTTTATAGAATGGACACCTATAGGTACATCTCGTGATAATGCATATACTGGCACCTTTGATGGCAAGGGATACACCGTCAGCGGATTGTATTTCAATAATCCTATCTTATCTTATTCTTATGTTGGCTTGTTTGGCTACATAGGAGCCAACGGCAAGATTTCCAACGTAGGAGTTTTGGATTCATATTTTCAGTTCCGTATGCAGGGTGGAGGTATATGCGGAAAGAATGATAATGGCGAACTCCAAAACTGTTCTAACAGCAGCACTGTTATTGGCAACTATAGTACTGGAACAGGCGGCGTGTGCGGCATGAATTACGGCACTGTCAGAGATTGCAAAAATACAGGTTCTGTCAGAGGAACATCAACAATAGGCGGCGTGTGCGGATTTAACAACAGCGGAAAAATAGAAAACTGCTTTAATGAAGGCATTGTCAGCGGAACAGATCGTAATATCGGCGGCGTGTGCGGAAATAACGATAGTGGCACAACCAAATGCTGCTATAACACAGCTTCTGTAAGCGGACTGAAAGCTGTCGGCGGCGTGTGCGGATCTAACAGTTATGGTACAATAACAAATTGTTTTAATGAAGGCACTGTAAGCGGAAAATATTATGTCGGCGGAGTGTGCGGAGATAGCTATGGTGGTACAACAAATTGCTATTATCTTAGTGGTACAGCCTTAGGCGGTATAGAAGGACAGGATGTGAATGGCTCGGCAGAGAAAAAGTCCATAAAGCAGTTTAAGAGCGGCGAAGTGGCTTATTTGCTTGCCGAAGGCAAAGTATTAGGCGAGCAGGCATGGGGACAGCAGTTAGGCGAGGACCTATATCCTGTTCTCGGCTCTGACTATAAAGTAATCAAGGCAGCAAAGGGCGACAACGATACATATTGGGCAACATTCAGCAATCTGACAAACGATGTAACCCTTTCTGTTCCATCAGGCAGAAAGCTTAATGTCTACAACGCAACGGTAAGCGGTGGCAAGATGACATTGACACAACGCAGCGACTACCAAGTGGCAAAGGGAGAGGGTGTGCTACTGAAGACTAACGGAGAGTATGTCAATGCAAAGGCAAACAAGACAACTGAGTTGGAAAAAGCTTCCTCTGACCTTGTGGCTACACCAGCTGTAGCTCAGACTGTAACAGCAGAAACTGGTTATATACTCTATCGTCTCACGTATAAAAATGATAGAAAAGAAGGTCTCGGCTTCTACCTCGGTGTGGACAAAGCGAACAATAGCTACGACGGAACAAGCCTCAAGGCGACTCCAGGAAAGGCTTATCTGAAAGTATCTGAAAATGAAGCAAAAGACCCATCATCGGCAGCACTCACTCGCAGCTTTGTATTCGGTGGCGGCAGCGAGACAACAGGCATAGATGAAATCACCATTATGGGTACTGACGTGCAGCGTCATGGCACTATTGAAGGAATCTTCGACCTCCAAGGTAGAAAGATAAGCAATCCGACAAAGGGCATATACATCAAGAATAACAAGAAAGTAATAATCAAATAAAAATAGCACAATATGAAGAAAGAATATATAAAACCAGAAATGCAGATGCATGAGATAAAAGCCCAACAGTTACTGGCAGGGTCAGCAGGTCCTGGTATCTATGAACAAATTCCAGAAGATAATAATGAAGAAATGTATTAAAGTCCTAAGCTGACAGGAATACCAATTATCTGAAAAAATAATTATCAACCCATACTTTGCGGTTGTTCCAAGGGTCTATACACCTCGACAAAAGGGTGTATAGACCCTTTTTCCGAGAGTGTAAACTAAACTGTGTTAAACTACTTTTATTGTAGCTTGACACAGTTTAGTTTACACTCTCATAGTTTTATATATCGGGGCAAAATTATCAGGTTCTTTCTTATCTTCGCACCATCGTATAAGCTTCGAAATATACACTACGCCTGAAGCGGCTTCAATTCTTCTTCTGTCAATCCAGTAGCCTGCATGATTTGCGACCAAGACATACCCATTGCCAACAAGTTACGGGCTATTGTCAAACCTTTAGATAATTCACCTTCTGCTCTACCTTCTGCTCTACCTTCAGCCATTCCCTTTTCCTCTCCTTCAACATAAGAGCCATAAAGGCCGGAGTAGTAATCATCAACAGCCTTAATACTTTCATCGTATTTTTCCTGCTCCTCACTACTCAAGCAACGAACATCTGGCAATTTTGCAAGATGATCGAGCATCTTCTTTTGTTCCGCTAAAGGCAAATTTTTGAATACTTCATCCATTTCCATATACTTCAATACAGAAATTAATTTTTCAATGCCTGTTCTTATTTCCTCATTTTCTGAATTTCCTCCAGCGGAAGCTCGGTGGCCGTTGATACTTGTGCTTCAGAAAGCCCCATTGACAAAAGGCGGTAAGCTGTGTCTATCTTTTCTTTAGCAATACCCTTTTCCTCGCCTTCAATATAAGAACCATAAAGGCCGGAGTAGTAATCATCGGCGGCCTTAATACTTTCATCGTATTTTTCCTGCTCCTCACTACTCAAACAACGAACATCCGCCAATTTAGCAAGATGATCGAATATCTTTTTCTGTGCCGTAAAAGGCAATCTTTCCAATACTTCCATATACTTCAAAACATAAATCCATTTTTCAAAACCTGTCTCGCATTCTTCCTCACTCTTATCAAAGA
>JAJWAL010000089.1:0-4742 GCA_021618535.1 Segatella copri
CCTACAATATCTCCAACTGATCCTTTACCGCCTTATAGCAGCGGCGGGAAACCGTGATTTCTTCCTGGTCGAAGGGAGGAGAAAAGATGCAGCGGAGCGTATAATTCTCGATGCAGAGAAGATAATCGAGATTGATGATGCAATCCTGACGAACCTGAGCCAGAGAAGGCGACATGGAAAGGATGGTCTTTGCCGTGGCCTGCCTCTTCAATTTATAAACCTGCCCATTCGACAACTTCAACTGCCAAAGATGAGTAGCCTCATCAAAAGTGCAACTGAACACATCATCGGGCTTCAACATCAATAAACCCGAAATGGTCTGAATGGCAAGACGCTTGGCTGCTGTTCCCAGCATCCCATTCATTCCCGAAAAATCCTGAGCCTTCTGAGAAGCCAAGACTGATTCTGAAGAACAGGAAGAGGACTCTGGAACGGAAGAAGCATCTTCATCCACATCATCTCCATCTTTCATTTTCTGCCGGATTCGGTCTACCACCAGTTCAAACTCATCCTGCTGATAAGGTTTCAACAGGAAATCGAAGGCAGAGGCTCTGAGCGCATCAATCATATACTTATCAAAGGCGCTGTAAAATACTACGATAAGTTCCATCGGAATTTCATCTCTCAGAGATTGCAACACCTCAAAACCCGTCTGTCCAGGCATTTCAACATCGATGAACAGCACATCGGGCTGTATGCTCATCACCAGATTCTTTGCCGATACCGCCGAAGAGGATGTGGCAATCACCTCAAAATCTTCCAGAGTTGCCAAATCATCCTGCAACCTGTGGATGCTCTGTGGTTCATCGTCCACAATCACAACCTTAATTCTATCTTGCATGTTATTTCGTTTTAAATTCTTATGAAAAGTTTCTTACTTAAAGACATTATAATCGTAATTACATGGAACTCCGATACTTACACATATTCCTCTATTCCTGGTACCACCCTCCTCTTCTGATGCTCCTCTGTTGCTCTGCATCTTGAAAAACATCTTGCGTTCGTTGCTTGCATTAAGCATTTCGATGGTACTGTTCAGAATTCTCAATCCGGTTCCCGTACTGGCAGCACAATTTTTCTTTTTCTTGCCAACGGTACCCGAAACTCCACATCCGTTATCTGTAACATCTATGCGGAGCATATCGTCCTCAACCCAGATGTTTACATCCAGCAAAGGCTTATCTTCCGTCTCTTTCATTTTCACAAAAGCATATTTCAAAGCATTCTCTACAGGAATCTGGATAATCATAGACGGCAGCATGAGCTTCATATCCACATCCTTGGCAACATGGAACTGAGGCATCGGAAGGAACGGATTGGTTTCATGGCGAAGAGTAGAATAGCTCGTCACCATCTGCAGTTCCTCTTCCAAACTTACCGCCATCTTATCGCAAGAAAGCAAGTAGGCACGCAGTACCTGTATCAGGAGCTGAAGCGGTTTGACATTAACCCCCTTCGGAAGATTAGATACGAAGATATTGAGCACATTAAATACAAAATGAGGTGAGAAACGATTGCGCACATTCTCCATCTTCAGAGCCATCATCCGGTTCATCTCCTTATGATGCTGATGCTTGCTGCGCATCCATTTGTAACGGATGAAAGCGATGAGAGCCAACACGCTCATTACCAGCAAGCCGATAATCAGGAGCAGGATGACTCTAAAGGATCTTACCTCTGCTTGCGTGGTGCTAAGGGATAAATCACGGCGAACGATGGCCGTATCCTGCTTGAATCTCAATTCATTCTCCTGAACATTCGAAACCATCGTAGCGTTACGGAGCGAATCGTCGTACTGATTCATCAGTTTCTGATATTGCAGAGCCTTGGCATATTGTCCCTTGCGCTCACAAAGAGCCGCCAGTCCCTTATGATAAAGGTAAAGATAATTAGGCGACATCTTGGAGAGATCGTATGGTTTGTTCAAAATCTCAGTAGCCTTCGCCAGACTATCCTGCTTCAGAGCCAGAGATGCATTCAACCCATCCACATAGAATTGCACATCGCTCTGCATGGAGGGCTGGGCAAAGAAGAATTTCGTGGTAAGAGTCAGATATTTCTGTGCAGAATCCAACCGGTTGAGTTCCAGATAAGTCTGTCCGAGATTAGCATCAACAATAGCCGTCGCCAGGGGCTGTTCCATCTGCCGTGTAGCCTTTTGAGCCTTCAGGAAGCATTTCAGAGCCTCAGCCGGTTTTTCCTGACTGCTGTACACATTTCCCCAACTGTTGTAAAAGAAATAAACATCTTTCGGATTCTTTGGCGGATACAGGCGTTCAGCCTTCTGGAAATAATGATGCGCCAGCTGATAATTCTGCAAATCATTATAAACCTGTCCCAGTCCTGAGAGAATACTGTTCTGGGCTTCATGCTGATTCAGAGAATCTGCCAGGAAATAGGCACGGCGATACCAGGAAGAAGCATCCGCCAGCTTACCCATCTGTCTGGACGCATCGGCAATATTGATACATACATCAATCGCCTTGCCGCAACTGTCAAGGTTCATGATTTCATGATAAGCTTTCTCATAATAAATTAAAGCCTCCTTCCTCTTGCCGGAAACTAGCAAAAGTATGCCTTGCAGATTATCAGCATAAGAAAGAATTCTGTTGTCAGGAGTTTGTTTGCAATAAGCGTTAACCGAATCTATCAACGACTGGCATTGGGCATCAGCCCCCTTCATATAATAACATTTAGCTATTAATAATTTTTTCCATTGATTGCTTTTATCGGGATTACCTTCACATTTGAAATTTCTTATCAGCATGATCATCGAATCAGGATGACTCTGCATGAGAGATTGGTGACCGGACACAAATTCATCGATATCTTTATGCCACGACTCATCACCCTTCTGCCGATGAGAACAAGCGGCAAACAGCAGCATCAGAACGAATAGCCACAGAAGGCACAGTCCGTTCTTAATCTGCATCGTCATTATCTTTCTATATACACTTACCATGATAGACTATTTAAATGAATTTATGTTTCAGTTGCGAAAGTACAACAAAAAATCCAAATAAACAAAAAAATAACTGAAAAACTCATGTTTTTGCAAAAATATGAACTAAAACGCGTTTAAATGTGTATCTTTGTAGCATGGAAATGCATTTATTCAAAAATATAGAACAAAATAATATACCTGAAAGGATGAACAATCCATTCAGCTACGAACCTCATCCGCTCTGCATCGAAGCATGCAGAGAGTTGCAGGATGAACTCTCACAGCGAAACGACTGGCGGGAGGAAATAGACCGTGGAAAGATGTTCGGCGTACTTATCGTAGAAGCCGACAACAGTAAGATTGGCTATCTGAGAGCTTATAGCGGACAGATTGGCGGCAGAAGCGACTGGGAAGGTTTTGTGCCAGCCGTTTTCGATTATCTTCAACCCGACGGATATTTCAAGGTACATGAGGCTGAGATTTCGGAAATGAACCAGCAAATCAGACAGTTTGAAACCAACGAAACCCTGATAAAGGCGAAAAACCTGATTGATGATTTGCAGCAAAAGCGCCAGGAAGTTATCACAAACTATCAGACAAAGATAAAAGAAGCAAAGGAAAAGCGAGATGCAAGGCGCCAGGAAGCCCTTTCGGCAGGAATGCCCCTGAGCGAGGAAGAGGAGAAAGCGATGATAAAAGAGAGCCAGTTTATGAAGGCAGAACTGAAGAGGCTGAAAAAGTCGATAAACGAAAAGACGACGTACGAAACGCTATATGAAAACTACGAAAAGGATTTGAAAAGTGCGAAACTGCTCCGCAAACAGTTATCTGAAGAACTTCAGCAATGGCTGTTTTCGAAATTCCAGATGCTGAATGCGGAAGGAGAAAGCAAGGACCTGCTGGAGATTTTCAAGAACGAGGCGGTTAAGATTCCACCTGCCGGAAGTGGAGAATGCTGCGAGCCGAAACTCCTGCAATACGCTTACCAGCATGGCTACAAGCCTCTGCAGATGGCGATGTTCTGGTGGGGAGAGAGTCCGAAAGAAGAAATCAGACATCATCTTCAGTTTTATCCTGCCTGCAACGGAAAATGCAAACCGATACTACATTGGATGCTGCCTAAAACAGTCTTTGAAACCCAACAGACCGAAACTACTATATATAATAAGGTGGAAACGCTCTACGAAGACCGTGAACTGGCTGTCATCTATAAGCCCGAAGGTTTACTCTCGGTTCCGGGGAAAGATGCAGCCCAACCTTCCGTCTACGCTCTGATGCGCAGGAAATATCAGGAAGCTACCGGTCCGCTCATCGTCCATCGTCTGGACATGGCAACAAGCGGACTGATGATTGTTGCCAAGACCGAGTTTGCCTATCATCGCCTGCAGAAGGAGTTTCTGAATCATCGGGTTCAGAAGAAGTACATAGCCATCGTTTGCGGAAAAGACAAGGAATCGTGCAACCGGATTCTGAAAGAAGCTGAAGGCGGAAGAGGTTACATCTCGCTCCCCCTGATAGCAGATTTCCTAGACCGTCCACGACAGATGGTAAACCGCGAACAGGGCAAGGAAGCCATTACAGAATACGAGGTTCTAGAGCGTATTGACGATACCCATCTTCGCCTGGCGCTCTATCCTAAAACGGGCAGAACGCACCAGCTGAGAGTGCATTGTGCGCATCAGGAAGGTCTGAATGCCCCTATCATCGGCGATCCGCTCTACGGCAACGAGCCGGCAACAAGACTGCATCTTCATGCAGAGGAAATCACATTTGAGCACCCGATGACGGGAAAGAAGAT
>JAJWAL010000089.1:4842-12695 GCA_021618535.1 Segatella copri
ACAAAGAACATCACGATAACCTGAGCTATCACCACTCTGATAAACATGCCGAGCGGATAAACCGTAGCATAACTGATACTTGGCGTATCGCCATCCAGCGTCTCGTTGGCGTAAGTAAGCGCCATCGGATTCGCCATACTTCCACAGAGGATTCCGCAGATACTGCCGAAGTCATACTTCTTGGTCTTCAGGATGATGAGACCTACGATAACCACAGGCACAACCGTGATAAGGAAACCGATGCCTACCCACATCAAACCTTCCGGACGGACTACCGTCTCGAAGAACTGTCCACCAGCCGCCAATCCCAGGCAACCGAGATAGAGGGCAAGACCCAGTTCTCGCAGCATCAGACCCGCACTTCGCGTCATGTAAGAGATGAAATGCACACGAGGCCCCAGCGCACCAATCAGAATACCCATTACGATAGGACCACCGGCAATACCCAGACGCACAGAAGCCGTCATTCCAGGAATATCCAGAGGAATGGTTCCTACGGCAAGACCGAGAATGATTCCGAGGAAGATAGCGCCGAGGTTCGGCTCGTTCAGGGTCTTTACGGTATTACCCAGAAACTGTTCTACATGGTCGATACTCGTAGGGTCGCCAACTACCGTCAGTCGATCGCCGTACTGCAGACGGAGGTCATCTGTAGCAAGCAGACGGATATCACCACGAAGCACTCGGCTCACATTCACGCCATAGGAATTTCGCATCTGCAGACTGCCCAGGCGCTTGCCGTTCAGTCCCGGACGGGTAACAACGATAATGCGGCTTTCTACCTTCGCATCAATCGCATTCCAGTCTACCTTATCATTATTCCACTCCTTATCCACCTTCTTTCCGAAGAGAATCTGCATCGCCGAGACCTCTTCCTTATTGGTAACCACGAGCACATTATCATTCGTATGAAGAACCGTATCAGCCTGAGGAACTATCACCTGTTCGCCTCTCCACACACGGGAGATGATGAACTTGCGATGCGTCATCATCGTAATCTCTGCTATGGTATTGCCGTTCAGGGCAGGATTCACGATTACATATTGTCCGATAGACGTATGGTCGTCATCATCATTTTTGCGAATCTCCAGATCTTCCGGTTTCACAAAGAGTTTGCGCAAGAGCATCATCGCCAGGATAACGCCCACAACACCCAAAGGATAAGTAACGGCACAGCCCAGAGCCGCACCTTCGCTAGGCAAGCCCAACTGCTGCAACGCCTGCTGGGCAGCACCAAGGGCAGGCGTATTGGTTGTGGCGCCACACAGGATGCCCATCATATCAGGCAGACTGATTGGCAAAATCCAGCACAAGCCGAGCGAGAACAAAGTTCCCACCAGGATGACAGCCAGACTCCAGAGATTGAGCGAAATGCCTTCGTGACGCATCGAACCGAAGAAGTTAGGACCCACATAAAGACCCAGCACATACACAAACATGGTAAGGCCGAAGCTTTCTGCAAACTCCAGCATGTTCTGGTCAATAGAGAGCCCTAGATGTCCCGCTATAATACCCACGAAGAATACGAAGGCTATGCCAAGGGAGATTCCTTTGACATGAATCTTGCCGAGAGCAAGCCCCAAAGTACAAATCAAAGACAGGATGACGATGCCTTGCACCGCCGAATGCACGTTGATTAAATTATCAAACCACATGATGTTTCTTTATATCTATTCTAGATAATATTTTAAAAATTGCTTTTTCTCGATGCAAAGGTACATTAAAATGCGAACAAAACAAAATAATTCCCATTTTTTTTTGTATTATTCTCGATTTGCAGTACCTTTGCATCCGCAAAATGTAATAAGAATGAAAGATATTTGTTGTATTGGGCACGTAACAAAGGATAAAATCGTGACCCCGAGCAGTACGGTTTACATGGCTGGCGGCACCTCTTTTTATTTTGCCTACGCCATCAACCAATTGCCAAAGGATGTAAGTTTCTCGCTCATTACGGCGATGGATCCTACCGAGAAGGAACCGGTTGAAAAGATGCTCAAGGCAGGAATAGACGTCACCTTGAACCCATCGCGCAATACGGTTTTCTTCGAGAATATTTATGGCGATAATCCTAACGACCGTAAGCAGCGTGTGCTTGCCAAGGCAGATCCTTTCACCATCCAGCAGCTGGAGCATGTAGAGGCCAAGGTCTTCCACCTGGGCAGTCTGCTGAGCGATGATTTCTCGCCGGAAGTGGTTGCCTTTCTTGCCAAGAAGGGAAAAGTTTCCATCGATGTGCAGGGATATCTGCGCGAGGTGAGAGACGAGAAAGTTTACGCCATCGACTGGAAGGACAAGCTCGATGTGCTCAAGAACACCTATTATCTGAAGGTGAATGAGACCGAAATGGAGACCATTACCGAACTGAAGGCCCCGAAGGAAGCCGCCAAGCTGATTCATGCCTGGGGCGTAGCCGAAGTGATCATCACCCTGGGTAGCGAGGGTTCGCTGGTTTATGTAGATGATACGTTCTACGACATTCCAGCCTATCCTCCTCATGAAGTAGTAGATGCTACCGGATGCGGCGATACCTATTCGGCAGGCTATCTCTACAAGCGTCTGCAGGGAGCCAATCCGGTAGAAGCCGGCAAGTTTGCGGCAGCCATGTGTACCATCAAACTGGAGCACAACGGACCATTCAACCGCACCATCCAGGACGTAGAACGCATCATGAAATAAATTTTAGATAATTTATCCTATTATCTTCTTATTTTTGCCTGAATTGGTGTAACTTTGCACCCTATATGGAACAGATTTCACCAATTCAGGCATTATTGCAGCAACGCACCCTGCTCCAGCTGGAGTATTATACCGAGAAAGAAGCCTTCCGTAAGCTTACCGAACAGATGGGCTTGCAGCGGAAGGTGAAACGAGGTGATGCCTGGTTCCCGCTACAGGTGGGAAAGAGCTTTTATAATTCGCTGAACCAGACAGCCATAGAGGTTTTCCGAACCTCTGACCAGGATATCGAGCACAATTTTGAGTTCGGTCGCCCCGTCATGTTCTTCACTCTTCGTTCTTCACTTAAATATTTCTCCTTCACCGGAACCGTGAGTTATGTGGATGGCGACAGAATGGTGATTACCGTACCCGATTCTGCCCCTCTGCTCGAACTTCAGCAGTCAACCGATCCTATCGGTGTACAGCTATCCTTTGACGAAACCAGCTACAAACTGATGTTCGAGGCCCTAGACCGCGTGATGAAGGCGAAGAACAACCGTCTGGCTTATCTCCGCGATTTATTCTATTCCCATCAGAAGGCAGGAAGATTCTCCTTCGAACCGATGAAGTTCCCTTGGCTCAATCCTACCCAGGAAAGGGCTGTGAACGAGGTACTTTGGGCGAAGGATGTGGCCATCGTTCACGGACCTCCGGGAACCGGAAAGACCACAACCCTGGTGGAAGCCATCAACGAAACCCTGATGCGCGAGAGCCAGGTTCTGGTGTGTGCACAGAGCAACATGGCGGTAGACTGGATATCAGAAAAACTGGTGGACAGAGGCATCAACGTGCTACGTATCGGAAACCCAACCCGCGTAAACGACAAGATGCTGGGCTTCACCTACGAGCGCCGCTTTGAGAGCCATGCTGATTACCCTCAGCTTTGGGCAATCCGCAAGGCAATCAGAGAATTAAGAAAGAACAGAAAGAAGGGTAGCGAAAACTATCATCAGAAGATGGATAGGCTGAAGAGCCGTGCTGCCGAGATAGAGCTCCGCATCAACGCAGAACTCTTTGGCGAGGCGCGTGTCATCGCCTGTACCCTCGTAGGCTCAGCCCATCATCTGCTGGAAGGCATGAAGTTCGGTACCCTCTTTATCGACGAGGCTGCGCAGGCTTTGGAAGCTGCCTGCTGGATTCCGATGAAGAGAGCCAGCCGGGTGATTCTGGCAGGCGACCATTGTCAGCTGCCGCCTACCGTAAAGAGTATTGCGGCATTAAGAGCCGGACTGGGCAAGACCCTGATGGAGCGCATCGCCGAAAACAAGCCCGAGGTAGTAACCCTGCTGAAAATCCAATACCGCATGAACGACGAAATCATGCGATTCTCCAGCGACTGGTTCTACGGGGGCAAGGTGGAGAGTGCGCCACAGATCAAATACCGGAGCGTATTGGATTACGACCATCCGATAACGTGGATTGACACGGGGGAGGAAAGTGAAGAACGAAGAGTGAAGAGTGAAGAATTCAACAGCTCTTCTGATGATGCTTCGGAGGGAAGTGAAGAACAAGAGAATTCTTCACTCTTCACTCATCACTCTTCACTTTACAAGGAGCAGTTTGTGGGCGAGAGTTTCGGACGCATCAACAAGGCAGAAGCCGAGCTTACCCTGCTTACCCTGGCGGAATACTTCACCAAGATAGGCAAACAGCGCGTTTTGGAGGAAAGAATCGATGTAGGCATCATTTCGCCTTACCGTGCCCAGGTACAATATCTCAAGAAACTCATCAAGAAGTATGAGTTCTTCAAGCCTTACCGCCGCCTGATCAGCGTGAATACGGTAGATGGTTTCCAGGGACAGGAAAGAGACGTGATCCTCATCTCCCTGGTACGTTCCAACGACGAGGGACAGATCGGATTTCTGAAAGACCTCCGCCGCATGAACGTGGCGATGACGAGAGCCCGCATGAAACTCATCATCCTGGGCAACAAGGACACGATGACGAAACATCCTTTCTACAAGAAACTGTGGGAGTATGTGGAGGCTATCAACAACAACGAATAAAATAAAGACTATTTTATGCTACAACGAGACTACATACAGCGACTGATTCGCGAGTTTATGGCGGCACTCGAAAGAATGCTCGAAAAGAAAGAGGTGGAGGTGAGACGTGAGAAGATTAAGGAACTCTACAATCAATACGTAGGTCCTTACGCCTTCTACAGCATCGCTACCATAGAAGACGTGATGAAGGCGATGGCAGGAATAGAGGACGAGGAGAAGCGACTCTCCAAGATGGACATGCTTGCCGAACTCTATTATCACGAGGCAGATATGGTGGGACAGCCCGCAAGAGACGAACTCCTGAACAAGGCGTTCATGCTCTTCGATTATGTGGAAACCCACGGAGATACCTTCTCCATCGAACGCCGCAACAAAATGGCACAAATCAAACAGAAGATTGGAGATGCACTCAAATAAAGAGTGCATCCTCCTTATATTTTTAGGATAACAAAAACTAATCATAAAGTTCAATGGTCAAAACTCAAAGTTCAAAGTCTACTAATGACATGACAGTAGGCTCGCCTTTGCGAGCCATCATCAAATTTGCTATTCCGCTGATTCTAGGCTACATCCTTCAACAGATGTATCTCATTATCGATGCCGCCATCGTGGGAAGATGGATTGGCGTGGGAGCTCTTGCGGCAGTAGGCGCATCCAGCTCCATCATGTTTCTCATCATGGGCTTCTGCAACGGCTCCTGTGCCGGTTTCGCCATCCCTATCGCCCAGGCTTTCGGCGCCAGGGATTATGCCAAGATGCGGGCTTACGTAAGCAACAGCATCCGCATCGCCGTGGTGTTTGCCGTGGTCATTACCTTTCTTTCCTGCATCTTCTGCGGAAAGATTCTGCATCTGGTGAATACGCCGAAGGAGGTGTTCAATGATGCCTACATCTTCCTGATGCTGCAGTTTGCGGCGATTCCTTTCACTATAGCCTACAATCTGCTCTCCGGTCAGATCCGCGCCCTGGGCAACTCGAAACAGCCTTTCTATTTCCTCATCACAGCTTCCGTTATCAACATTATTCTAGATGGCATTCTGATTCTCGGTATGGGGTTAGGTGTAGAGGGAGCAGGTTTTGCCACTTGGCTTTCACAGGGAATTTCCGTGCTGCTCTGTATCTGGTTTATCAAGAAGAAAATGCAGATTCTGATTCCGAAGGGAGAAGAAAGAAAATTCGATAATAAAAAGATAAGCATTCTGCTGAACAACGGCGTTCCGATGGGATTGCAGTTCTCCATTACTGCCATCGGCCTCATCATGCTCCAGAGTGCCAACAACGCTCTGGGAACGGTTTATGTGGCTGCATTTACTGCCTCTATGCGCATCAAATATCTCTTTACCTGCGTATTCGAGAACATCGGAGTGGCGATGGCTACCTATTGCGGTCAGAACCTGGGAGCCCAGAAGCTGGATAGAATCGGTCAGGGCGTAAGGGCTGCCATCAGGATGATGCTGGTTTATTTCGTCTTCACCTTCCTGCTCATCTATCCGTTTGCCGACGAGATGATGATGCTCTTCGTGGATAAGGGCGAGACGGAAGTGGTGACTTATGCTGCCCAGTTTATGCGCATAGCCAACTATTTCTATCCTTGTCTGGGCTTGCTCACCATCCTGCGCTACAGCATCCAGGGGTTGGGTTACAGCAATCTCTCGATGCTGAGTGGCGTAATGGAAATGATAGCGAGATGCGGCGTGAGTCTCTGGCTGGTGCCTGCCCTGGCGTGGACGGGTGTCTGCTTCGGCGACCCTGTGGCGTGGGTTATGGCAGATCTCTTCCTCATTCCCGCCTTCCTGTGGCTGTATAAGCATCTGAAGAAGGAGCAAGTCCGATAGGTTAATTTTGACGTTTTAAAAATTTGCATTAAAAAATATTCTGCTAAGGGTTAGGAAAATTAAAATTCGATTGTAATATAGGCAAAAGAAAAGAAAATAAAGTAATGCAAATAAACAAAGAAACGATAGAACAGCTCTTCCGGCAGCATTATCTGAGGATGTACCAATTGGCCAGGGTACTTCTGAAGGATGATGCAGCCAGCAAGGATGTGGTAAGCGAAGTCTTTGCCGATGTGCTCGACGGAAAGACTCAACTGGGTCTTGATAACGAGACTATAACCAGCGATTCGCCCTTGCCTTCCGCTAACGCCGGGAGCTATCTTCTGGTGTGTGTGCGCTATAAATGCCTCAACCTGTTGAGCCGACAGAAGATGAAAGACCGTGTTCATCATCTCCTGAAAGCCGATACTTCGCCTTCGATTGCTCCCCTGGAAGCGACGATTGCCGAAATAGACAGGGAGACCGAAAAGTACGAGGCAATTCTGGCTTATATGGATACTGAACTCACGCCACAAACCCGCAAGGTACTCAATCTCCGTTTTCGGCAGAAACTGAAATATCGGGAGATTGCTACGGAATTGGGCATCAGCGAAGTGGCAGTTTATAAGCATCTGGCGCAAGGCATCAGAAAATTAAAGCAAAAGTTTAACCCTTAGCAGATTTATTATGGACAAGTTTGAAAAAATACTGGATATCATCGACCATCAGGAGAAGTATTCTGATGAGGAGATTCGTGAAATATTGCAGGATGAGGAATGCCGAAAACTCTATCAGACGATGGTGGAAGTGGATTCTGCACTTGAAAGCCCCTCTCCTATTATTAATGTAGATGAGGAATGGGAGAAATTCAGCCAGAAACATCAACTTCAGGAAGTATCCCATCCTATAACTTCCTGGCGTAAACTGGCAGCATCCATCGCCGGCTTTGTCTTGATTTCGGGTATTGCCTTTGCCGCAATCCATACTTACATCAAGCGCAGCCAGGAACCAACCCAGATAACCGCAGATACTCATCCGGAAGTCATAAAATCAGATTCCGCAAAGCAGGTAGCAGCAAAGGATTCCCTGACTCATCCGAAACCAGAAAAGCCAGCCATTCACAAGACTTTCGAGAATGTGGCTTTCGAGCAGATGCTTTCTGAAATTGCTTCTTATTATGATTTACAAGTAAAGTTTGAGAATAACGAGGACAAGACCCTCCGCCTCTATTACGAATGGAACAGTCATTCGAGCATCGAGAACATCGTAAAAGAACTGAACCAATTCGAGAACGTAAACATCGAATTGCAGC
>JAJWAL010000014.1:0-41334 GCA_021618535.1 Segatella copri
CTATGCAATTTAAAATGGGGTACCTTTTTCAGTGCCTTCCCTGGGCTAGGAGCTTTTGGGCCTTCAGCCCGTTCTTGAACCACATGCGAAAGTTCTGTTGTTTAAACAAGTCTCTCTATGTCTTCTATTGAAAGGTCTGTACCTTTGGCAACTTGCTCTTGTGTGAGCCCCATGCCGAGAAGACGCTTTGCGGTAGCCAACTTTTCTTTGGCAATACCTTCTTCTCTGCCTTCTTCTCTGCCTTCTTCCTTCGCAGTATCGATCGAATTTTTTATATCTCGGTAAGCCGGATTGTCATATCGTTCTTCTGATAATCTCATAATCTGTTCTTTTTATAGAATTCTTTTGGCAAAGATACGATTTTTTATAATATCTTCCAAGTATTTTGGTATAAATCTGTCATTCTGATGCTATTTTTGACGATTCTCTAAGATGTTCTTTGGGAAAATACGATATTTGTATCATTTTAGACGATATTGCTACTGCTTTTGCAAGATTATCAGTACTTTTGTGGCGAAATATAAATAACGCAAAAATCATAACCGAAATGAAACGAATCTTTTTATCGCTGATACTCACAGCGGCTACCTTGCCTTGGGCTACTGCAGCCCTGGCGCAGCAGGATCCATCTGAGGCTCCTGCTACCAGACCCGTAAATCCCGTATCTGCACCACAGAAACTCATCTTCGTACCGGATTCCCTGAAACCCTATGATTTCAATAAGGATGATGAGAGATGGTGCTGGCGACATAGTGCACAGACCCAGAATATCGTGTATTTCTGGGAAAAGCCATTCGGAGACAATCCGCAGAATCCTCCTTCGCTCGAAGGTAAGCCGATGAAATTCGACCTGGGCAATCTACAGACTCAGGTAGAACGGTTCTACCGTTTCTTCCGCGATACCCTGAAGTTCTCTCTGCCGGGCAGCATCTGCGACAAGTATAAGATGATGGTGATGGTGAACTATTCGCTGGAAGGAACTGCTTACGGTGGAACTTACGATGACTTTATCGGAGCACTCTGGGTAACGCCTAACCGTATTCAGGATCAGAAACTCAACTGTCTGGCTCACGAGTTGGGACACAGTTTCCAACTTCAGGTCATGGCTGACAAAACGGGCGAAGCCTGGGGAGGAAGCGGCTTCTTCGAGATGACATCCCAATGGATGCTCTGGAGAGTGAATCCCGACTGGATAACAGATGAGAAGTATCATTTCGATGCCTTCAGACAGCTTACCCACAAAGGGTATCTGCATCTGGACAACATTTATCATTCGCCATACGTGATAGAATGGTGGGCTGAGAAGCATGGATTGGAAAGCATCGCCCAGCTCTATCGAGAGGGAAAAGTAGGAGAGGACCCGGTTGTTACCTACAAGCGGAAGTATAAGATGACTCAGAAGCAGTTTAATGATGAGATATTCGACTGCTACCGCCATCTCGTGAACTTCGATTTCAATTATGCCCGTAAGGAGACCCGACCTTACGCCTGCACCTTTGATACCAGAATGCTGAAGCAGAAGAATGGTTATCTCCGTCCGGATACAGCTTCGGTTCCAGAGAACTATGGCTTTAATGCCATCAAACTGGAAATCCCGAAGGCAGGCAAGAAGGTTACAGTAGATTTCAGAGCCCTCGATGCCGATGGTAAGGTGTTCAAGGCATCCAAGGACAAGATGGCACGAACCATCGGTTACCGTTATGGTTTGGTGGGAGTAACTGCCGATACCGATGAATGCATCTACAGCCCGATGGGAGAAGCGATGAATGGAAAGGTTTCGCTTGTGGCTCCAAAGTCCCAGCCTCTCAAGGCGCTCTATCTGGTAGTGATGGGAGCTCCTGCGAATCATTCGCTCGATCCATCTTCCCGCCGTTTCCCTTATGAGATAAGAGTGAGGTAAGAGTGAAGTACGATTCGGATAAGAATCAAGTACGAATCGAATAAAAATCATCTACATAAAATAAAAAATATCATAGCTTATGAAGAATAAGACTTTATTATCTGCATCTCTCGCCCTGATGATGGCGATGCCGGCAGCTACAGCTTCAGCACAGGGCACTTTAGAAGATTACAACAGAGCCTATGCGCTGCGTCATCAGTTTTCAGCCGATTCCGTGTTCCATTGGGCACGCTCATCGGCTTGGTGCGATTCCACTCACGTACTGCATTATCAGATTTCTACTCCTCAGGGCAAGAAGTTTGTATCCTATGATGCCGACAAGGATGAGATGAAGACTTATGATTCGCAGCAGGCGATGGAGAAGGCGCTGGGCATCAAGCCTCGCCGCCCTTATAAGCCTCAGTTTGGCAGACGCCATGAGCGCCATTGGATGGAGGTAGACGAGGAGAAGGAGGCTTATCCGGTACTTTCGCCAGACGGCAAGATGGAAGCCTACATCGAAGGTTACAACGTGGTGGTTCATGAGGCAGGAAAACCTTATACTGAAGCCAAGCGAATCCTCACTCAGGATGGTACCATCGGCTGCTATTACAGCAACCGCATCCAATGGAGTCCAGATGGTAAGCACATCTTCGTATGCAAGCGAGTGCCGGTAGAGAAGCGCTATGCCTACTACGTAGAATCTTCGCCTGCCGACCAGCTGCAGCCTATCCTCCACAAGCAGGAGTATGCCAAGCCGGGCGATGCCCTGCCACAGCACTATCCGGTCATCATCGATGTGGCTACCGGAAAGAAGGTGGAGGCTGACAAGCATCAGATAGAAAACCAGTATGAACTGGAGTGGATGCAATGGACACCAGACAGCAAGGAGGTGACGATGGAGTACAACCAGCGTGGGCATCATCTCTATCAGATGCTGGCGATGAATGCCGAAACCGGCAAGCTTCGTACCGTGGTAGAGGAGCATGCCAATACTTTCGTGAACTATGGTCGTCTGTGGCGTCAGTTTATCAAGGATGGCAAGCAACTGCTCTGGATGAGCGAGCGCGACAACTGGAACCATCTGTATCTCTACGATGTGCAGAAGTCGAAGGTTATCCGACAGATTACAAAGGGCGACTGGTTTGTTCGCGGCATCCAGCGTGTGGATGAAGAGAAGGGAGAAATCTATTTCTCGGCTAGTGGCGTGAACAGGAATGAGGACCCATATCTGGTACATTATTATAAAATAGGTATCGACGGCAAGAATATGGTGGCGCTCACTCCTGAAGAGGGAAATCATAGTGCCCAATATACCTATGATTACCATTATCTTCTGGATACCTATTCTAAGGTGGATGCCGCTCCTGTTACCGTGCTCAGAGATGCGCAGACCGGTAAGCTCGTCAAGACTCTGGAGACGGCTGATATTGCTACTTTGAAGAAGCACGGATGGGTAGCTCCTGAGGTGTTTGTGGCTAAGGGGCGTGATGGCAAGACTGATATGTGGGGCATCATCCAGCGCCCTACCAATTTCGATCCGAACAAGAAATATCCGGTTATCGAGTATATCTATTCGGGTCCGGGCGATGCCTATACTCCGAAGAGTTTCATGCCATACAACTGGTACACCACTTCGCTTGCTGAACTCGGTTTCATCGTAGTCCAGCTAGATGCGATGGGAACTTCCTATCGCGGCAAGAAGTTTGAGGAGGTTTGCTACAAGAATCTGAAGGATGCCGGATTCCCAGACCGTGAACTCTGGATAAAGGCTGCAGCCAAGAAGTATCCTTATATGGATGCTGATAATGTGGCAATCTATGGCTGTTCGGCAGGCGGACAGGAGAGTACCACAGCCGTATTGCTGCATGGCGATTTCTACAAGGCAGCCTATAGTGCCTGCGGCTGTCATGACAACCGGATGGATAAAATCTGGTGGAACGAGCAATGGATGAGCTGGCCTATCGATTCCAGCTACGTAGAGTGCAGCAACGTGGAGAATGCCCATAAGCTGGAGCGCCCGTTGATGCTGGTGGTAGGTGAGATAGATGACAACGTAGATCCATCGAGCACCTATCAGGTGGTGAATGCGCTGGAAAAGGCGAACAAGGATTTCGAACTCGTGGTGATTCCTGGAGCCCATCATACCATGGGCGAACTCTATGGCGAGCACAAGCGTTACGATTTCTTCGTGAAGAATCTGCTGGGTGTGAAACCGCCTAAATGGAGCGATGTAAAGAGCAAGTAATTCAGGTTTCAATCTGTTGATAGTGAGACTTCTCACTTGAATTATTATTTAAGTTTTGCCCTGAAGCAAACAGATAGTCTTACTATTAAAAAGTAGCTATTTGCTTGTTTCGGGGCTTTTTTTGTTCTTTTTGTTGTATTTCTCGTTATATTTTTGTAATTTTGCGGCATTAAATTATCTAACAACAGAAAATAAAGATCCTATAATGAGAAAGATATCTACTCTAATGGTTTCTGTGCTCTGCATGATGATGCCTGTAGGGGCTGAGGCGCAGGTACCGACAGCCTTCGTCTCGAAAGGGGCTACGGATATTCAGGCGCAGCCACATTCGGTAACGCAAACCAACTCGGGTGCACAATTGGCTGCTATCGACCCTATGGTGCGCTCTATCACGATGGATAATGGTTTGCCGAGTAATGCTGTGCGTAGCGTGGTTCAAGGTTCCAAGGGATACATGTGGTTTGGTACAGACAACGGATTGTGCCGTTTTGACGGATACGATGTCAAAACCTATTATAATCCCTTTACGACTGTAGACCAGTTTGTGAGCGCCCTTACTGCTTGCGAAGAAGGACTGCTGGTAGGTTGCAATAATGGAGCCTATCTGTTCAGTAATGCAACCGACCAATTCCAGAAACTGAGTGATAAGATTACGGCGCCTGTCCTAAATTTCTCGCTTGACGGCGATCAGAATGTTTGGATTTCTACTAGCGGACAGGGCGTGTTCAGATACAATCGGACTACTCACGAACTGCATCAGTATCCGATGAAGAATATTCAGGGTAAAGTGAAAAGTACGCTGGTTGATGCCAACAACCAGGTATGGATGCTCTGTAACCAGGGTGAAGCCAGCATCTATCATCTCAACAAGTCGACCGACCAGTTTGAAGCATTCCCTCTGAAGGGCGATGCAACCATGTTTCATGGCATGGCGATGCTGGCTACTCCCGATGGCAATGTTTATGTCGGAACCTGGGAAAACGGACTTTACAAGCTCAACGCCGATGGTAGTGCCGAACAGCTCATCAGCGGAACCTTGAGTAATGCTGTTCATCATATCCATCAGCTTTACTGCAACGACAACAAGTCTCTTCTCATAGCCAGCGATGATGGATTGGTGCAGTATGACATTCAGAACCGTATCTGGCACATGTTGTCGGAAGTCAACAATCCGAGCCGGAGTACGAGCGAGCGCTTTGTTTATGGTATTGCGGATGATAATGAAGGTGGCATTTGGGTATCTACTTACTATGGTGGTGTGAATTATCTTCCTTCTACGAGTTTTGAAGAGCGTTTCCATGCTTATTCTGCCCGTCTGGGCGGATTGCGCGGTAATGTGGTAGGAAGATTCTTCGAAGACCATCAGCATCGCATCTGGATAGCTACGGATGATGCGGGACTCGACTGCTTTAATCCCCAGACCAACAGTTTCGTTTCTTATCCGGGCAAGGCGGCTATGGGCAAGTATAATGTTCATGCGCTCTTTGCTGATGAAAATAATCTGTGGGTAGGAACCTATGGCAATGGTGTCATCAGAATGAATATGGCTACCGGAGCGCAGCAGGTTTTCCTGACCGATGGAATGGCTTCGGGCGGTAATGCCTATTGTATTTATCGCGACCGGAAAAAACGGCTCTGGGCGGCTACGATGGATGGTGCCAACCTCTTCGATGAAGGACAGCAGAAGTTCAGCAAAATCAAGTCGTTCAAGTCGCTTACCATCGATATCAAGGAAGATCCTCAGGGTAACGTATGGTTTGCTACCCAGGGAGGCGGCTTGTGGCGCTTGGACAAGAATAATGCCTGGAAACAGTATAAATATGTAGAGAATGATTCTACTTCGCTGGTGAGTGATCAGGTAAACTGTCTGGCTATCGGCGAAAAGGGGCAGCTCTATGTCGCAACCAGCGAAGGACTTTGCGAATTTCTGCCTTCAAAAGGTATATTCCGCCGAATCTCCATCGATGCGCCAAGTCAGGATTTCACGAGTCTTGTCATTTCGCAGGGAGTAATGTGGATTTCTACCAGCAAGGGAATTGTGAAATATACGCCGGGTGAACCTGTCCAGCTGTTCAATAAATATGACGGACTCACTTGCGACCAGTTTATGCCAAACGCCGGACTCCTGGCTTCTGATGGCAGAATCTATTTCGGTTCTACAAGAGGTTTCAACTGCTTCTATCCATATCTCGTCAAGATCAACCAGGTAGCTCCTCCTGTAGCAATCACCTCGGTAGAACTCTTCGGTCAGCCGATAGAGGCGGGGAGCGACCAGCTGGAGAAATCTCTGAGTCATGCAGCAGAACTCAATCTGTCTCATAACGAGAATACCATCAATATCTCGTTTGCCGCCCTGAGCTATGTATCGCCTGAGAAGAACCAGTATGCTTACAAACTTGAGGGAGTAGACAAGGATTGGATTTATACCCACGAGCATCGTGCCAACTATACCAATCTTCCTGCCGGAACCTATACCTTCCTGGTTAAGGCAACCAATAATGATGGTGTATGGTCGAAGAATGAGGCAAAACTGAAGATTGTGGTTCATCCGCCGTTCTGGTGGTCTTTGCCAGCCAAGATTCTGTATCTTCTGCTCATCGGTTACGCAATCTACTGGTTCATGCAGAGCCGGTTGAAACGTGAGAAACTCCGTCATCAGGAAGAACTCGACCAGTTGGAACTCAAGCAGGATCAGGAGATGAGAGATGCCCGCCTGCAGTTCTTCACGATGATTGCCCATGAAATCCGTACGCCGGTAACGCTTATCATCGGACCTTTGGAGAGTCTGAAAGAGCATTGGAAACAGGTTTCCGGAAAACTTTCCGATGGTGAGACTATCACGCAGACGCTTTCTGTTATCGACCGTAACGCCCAGCGTTTGCTCTTGCTCGTCAATCAGCTGCTCGATTTCAACAAAGTGCAGCAGAAGGGCATGCAGGTTCATTTCCGTTTGAACAATATTTCTAAGCTGATGCATGCTGTGGCAGAACGCTTTGCTCCTACCTTCGAACAGAAAAGCATCCGTTTTGTGGTAGATTATCCAGCCGATGAGTTCGTGGCGATGATTGACCAGGAGGCCATTACCAAGGTTATCAGCAATCTGATGAGCAACGCCTTGAAATATACCGAGGATTATGTACGCTTGTCCTGCCGCCTGCTGGAGAATGGAACCCATTTCCGCATAGAGGTGGAAGACAACGGATTGGGAATCAGTCCTGACGAAAAGGAGAAAATCTTCGGAGCCTTCTATCAGGCACGCGACAACAAACCGGGAACCGGAATCGGTCTCAACATCGTGAAGAATCTCGTTGAGGCTCATCATGGTATGGTTGAAGTAGAATCTGCAGTAGGTAAGGGATCTACCTTTATCGTAACCTTGCCGCTCAACCAGATGGATGCTGTGGTAGAAAAGGCAGACGAAATGGTGAAGGAAGAAGAAACTGTTGCTGAGGAAAATCTGCTGACAGATGAAACTCCAGCTGAGCAAGGTTCTCAAAAGGCAGGCGTTGCTGTTGCCAGTCCGCTTCGTGAACCGGCAAAACCGGTGATGCTGATTGTGGATGATGATGAAGACATGCGCCAGTTTGTGAAGGCTCATTTCGAAAAGATGTATACGGTTTATACCGCCGACAACGGAAAGGATGCGCTCCGTAAACTGGAGAAACATCCGGTTTCGCTCATCATAAGCGACTGGATGATGCCGGAGATGGACGGTCCGGAGTTCTGCCGTAGGGTGCGTGAAAATTCAGAATACTCTCATCTGCCGTTCGTGATGCTTACGGCAAAGACCGATGATGCGGCGAAGACGGAGAGTATGAACTGTGGAGCCGATGTCTACATAGAAAAGCCGTTCTCGATGAAGTATCTTGAGGCAAGCGT
This sequence comes from Segatella copri, assembly GCA_021618535.1. Classification (GTDB taxonomy): domain Bacteria; phylum Bacteroidota; class Bacteroidia; order Bacteroidales; family Bacteroidaceae; genus Prevotella; species Prevotella copri_O. The sequence goes on from JAJWAL010000014.1 coordinate 8,007, forward strand.
AAGACAGCTTCTTGAGATGCGCCGTCTGTTGAGGAGTAAGTTCTCTCATACTCCGCTTGAGCCGATAGCAGAGATAGCTCAAACTCAGGTTGATAATGCGTTCCTGGAACGAATGTCTCGCATCATCGAAGAGAATGTGGCGAATCCGGAACTCAACGTGGCGTTCCTTGCCGAAAAGATGGGCATAAGCCGCTCTTCGCTCTTTAATAAGATTCGCGGTCTTGCCGATGTTACGCCAAACGAGATGATCCAGCTCGTGAAACTTAAGAAGGGCGCAAAGCTCCTGAAAGAAGGAAACTACCGCATCAGCGAAATCAGCTATATGGTAGGTTTCAGCAGTCCTAGCTATTTTGCCAAGTGCTTCCAGAAGCAGTTTGGCGTCAAGCCGATGGATTTCGTAGCTGCGGAATCGTAGGATAGAAAAACTTATTCGGATAGAATAAAAATCGCCTGGGTGCTCAGATGCATCCAGGCGATTGTCTTATTTGTAAAAAGCCTATTCTTTATTTCTTTGTGGCTCTGATAAAGAAACCGATGAGGCAGATGTAAGCCAGGAGCGAACAAACCTCAGACATCGGATTAACCCACCAGCTGTCAGCGATACTTACCTCGATGCCGCCAAACTTCAGAAGGGCGCTAACCACACCCATCAGGGCTCCACCGGCGATGAAGCCGCTGGCGATGAGCGTTCCCTTCTCACCACGTTCGCTGTTCACCTTGGCATCCTTGCTGCGCGAAGTAACATACCAGTTGATGACTCCACCCACGAGCAGAGGAACGTTCAGTTCCAGCGGAATAAACATACCCAGAGCGAAAGCCAGGGCAGGAATCTTGAAATAAGTGAGCACGATGGCTATCACGGCTCCGATGCCATAGAGCACCCAAGGAGCTCCCACGCCATTCATCAAAGGGTCGATAACCGCAGCCATAGCATTAGCCTGAGGAGCTGCAAGCGAACCCGATGCGAAACCGTAAGTCTCGTTGAGCAGCATCATCACGCCGCCCACGGTAGCCGCACTCACCAGGGTACCGAGGAATTTCCATCCCTCCTGTTTCTTAGGAGTTGTTCCCAGCCAGTAACCAATCTTCAGGTCGGTAATAAACGAACCTGCTACCGAGAGGGCTGTACAAACCACACCACCCATAATCAGGGCAGCCAGCATGCCGCCAGGACCTTTCAGGCCTACAGCCACCATCACCACAGAGGCGAAGATGAGCGTCATCAGGGTCATTCCCGAAACAGGGTTTGAACCCACGATAGCGATGGCATTAGCCGCTACGGTAGTAAAGAGGAAGGCGATGGCAGCCACGAGCAGAATGGCGATAATGGCGAAGAGAAGGTTGCCCTCCATCACGCCAAACCAGAAGAAGAGGAAGGTTACGAGGATGGTAACAAGCGAACCGATAGCGATAATCTTGAAAGAGATGTCGCGCTGGGTGCGCTTCACGTTCTCATCCACATCGCTCTTGCCCTTCAGTTCCTTGGCAGCCAGACCTACGGCACTCTTGATGATGCCCCAGCTCTTGATGATGCCGATGATACCTGCCATGGCGATACCGCCGATACCGATGCTGCGGGCGTAGGAACGGAAGATTTCCTCCGGACTCATGGCTCCTACAGTTTTCACGATGCTAGGATCCCAGGCGCTCAGCACGCTATCATGGAAGATAACGCTCATGCCCGGAACAATCAGCCACCATACTACGAGCGAACCCAGACAGGTGAAGAAGGCATACTTCAGACCGATGATGTAACCCAGACCTAATACGGCAGCACCTGTGTTTACCTTGAATACGAGCTTAGCCTTGTCGGCAAGGTCGCATCCCAGACTTACCACACGCGATGTGAAATTCTCGTTCCACCATCCCAGGCTGGCTACGATAAAGTCGTAAAGACCACCCACCAGTCCGGCTATGAGCAGCGGCTTAGCCTGGTCGCCTCCCTTGGCTCCGCTCACCAGTACCTGCGTGGTAGCCGTAGCCTCAGGGAACGGATACTTGCCGTGCATATCGCTTACGAAGTACTTGCGGAAAGGAATAAGGAAAAGAATTCCTAAAACTCCTCCCAAGGCCGAAGCCATGAAGATTTTCATAAACGAAGTAGTCATCTCCGGATATTTAGCCTGCAGGATGTAGATGGCTGGCAGGGTAAAGATGGCTCCTGCCACCACAGCACCCGAACAGGCTCCGATGCTCTGGATGATGACATTCTCGCCCAGCGCCTTGCTACGTTTGGTAGCGGTACTTACGCCCACGGCGATGATGGCGATAGGGATGGCTGCTTCGAACACCTGACCCACCTTCAAGCCCAGATAAGCTGCGGCGGCAGAGAAGATGACTGCCATCACGATTCCCCATGTAACTGACCATCCGTTCACCTCAGGATAAATCTTGTCTGGCGACATCAGCGGCTTATATTCCTCCCCGTCTTTCAGTTCGCGGAATGCGTTCTCGGGGAGTTGCAAATTGTCTTTTTCTTCCATTATTTCTCAATTCTGATGATGTACTCACTCATGAAACTTGCACCTGGCTGCAGACGGTTCATCAGATACTTGTCCTTAAACTCGCCATCATATTCAGCCCAATCGCTCAAACCATACCATGGCTCGATGCAGATGAATGGAGCGTGCTTGCCTGTTGGATTCCAGATACCTACGGCTGGAGTCTTGAACTCGAGGGTTACATGAGGTTCGCCCTGCTCGTTGAGAATGCTCACCTGCTTAACCTGACTCTTGTCGAAGATAACAGCATCTTCAGCGAAAGTCTCCTCGTTTACTTCCCAGATACCCTTGTCGGTTTCTACGGTTTCCTTAGCCTGACGGTCGATGCATCCGCCCACGTTACCATAGAGACGAACAGGAGCCTCGTTGTCGAGTTTCAGGGTCGCCTTCATTTCTTCGCCCTTCTTGCAGCCAGGAACCATGAATGCTGGGTGACCGCCAATCTGGAAGAAGATTTCCTTGTCGTCGGTATTCTCTACGTGCCAGATGACATGAATCTCGTTGCCCTGCAGGCGGTAAGAGATGGCAAGGTTGAAGTGGTAAGGATAGTTCTTCTGAGTCTCTTCGTTGTCGATGAGCGCGAAGGTGAGGCGGTCGGCAGTCTTGCCAACGAGTTTGAACTCTGTATCGCGTGCGAAACCATGGCGAGAAAGGTGATACTCCTTGCCCTCTGTGCGATAAGTGTCTTTCCACAATCCGCATACGATAGGGAAGAGGATAGGAGAGTGGCGGTTCCAGTATTTCTCGTCGCCATCCCAGAGATATTCATTACCATTAGCATCCTTGATGCTCTGAAGTTCTGCTCCGAGAGATGAAATCTCAAGTGTGAGCTGATCATTCTTAATCTGTTCCATTGTTATTAATTCTTTTGTTTAGTTTTTAATGTTTCATCTGATTATCTTTTTTCAAAGATATTGCAAAGGTACAATTTATTTTCGTAAAGCACAAGAAAAGAGCGTTTTTTCTCAGATATTACAATATATTTATACGATTTTGTTAGCTTATCTCGAATATTTGCTGTAACTTTGTAGCCCGAAATAGATAGATAACAAGAAGTATAAGAAAAAAAATAGTATTTAATCTAATGACAAGCAGTAATAAAGTTAAAGGCTTTGCGGCGGGTATTGTTGCCGCAGTATGTTATGGTACCAATCCTTTGGGCACGCTCGAACTCTATGGCGACGGATTCAATTCCAGTTCTGTACTCATCTATCGTTATCTCTTGGCGGTACTGATGTTTGCCGTGGTGATGCTGTTCCGCAAGGAGAGTTTCAAGGTGAAGTGGGGACATCTGATTCGTCTTGGCGTGCTGGGCTGCATGTTTTCGCTCTCATCAGCTACGCTTTATGTCAGTTTCCATTATATGGCGGCAGGTATTGCCAGCACCATCCTCTTCGTTTATCCTATTATGACAGCCATCCTGATGACGGTCTTCTTCCATGAGAAGGTAACGTGGTCTACCTCGCTTGCCATTCTTCTGGCGGTATCGGGAGTAGGATTGCTCTATCAGGGCGATGGAAACGATAAGTTGAGCACGGCGGGTTTTGCCCTCGTCATGTGTTCATCCCTGCTCTATGCCCTTTACATCATCTCCATCAACCAATGGAAGAATCCGGGCATGTCGAACATCAAGTTTACCTTCTACATTCTGGTGTTCGGACTCATCACGATGCTCATCTATTCGTTTATTGCAGGCGAGTCGATACAGATGCTTCAAACGCCTAAACAATGGCTCTGTGCTGCCCAGCTGGCTTTGTTGCCAACGGTATTGTCGCTCTTCTTCATGACCATCTCCATCAATCTCATCGGCAGCACGCCAGCCGCCATCATGGGAGCCCTGGAGCCTGTAACGGCGGTAATCATCGGCGTCTGCGTCTTCGGCGAGAGCTTCTCTCTGCAGCTGGCGATAGGCATCCTCGCTATCCTGGCTGGCGTAACGATTATCATCGCAAGAAAGAAAGGGTAAAAAGGTAAAAAGAAGAAAAAATCCTCGCTCGAAAAAGAACTCGAACGAGGATTTTTTTTATCTGTTCTAGCTGCAAGCAAATAGGCTCGCGAGCCGCCAGGCGTTAAGATGATTATCTCAGAATATCCTTCAGCGCAAAATTGGCAAGGATGGATGTTGACTGGCTCAGCATGCGGATGAACTCCTGGGCTGAGTTTTTCATGTAAGCATCTTTCAGAATGTGGATGCAGCCATCCATTTCGTTGTCGGCAGCATCGATAGGAATCGCCTTCATGCCGTTCTGCAGAATGGTGGTCGATTCGGAGAGAATGGTCACCAGATTGCTGCGGCTCAGAAGGTCGAAGATGATGTTTACATTATTCACCTCTACCATAATCTTGTAGTTCAAATCTTTGCCCTCTACCATGTGATCAAAGGCGTTGCGTGCCTGCAGACCCTTACAAGGAAGGATGAGGTCGTAACGCTCCAGATCGGAAAGCTTGACCGATGAAAGGCGCGCCAGCGGATGATTCACGTTCACGATAGCGGCAAGACGGTTGCTGAAAATAGCTCGGCTGTCTACCGCTTTTTCGTTCTTCAGAGGCTTGAAAGCCAGAACGAGGTCGAGTTCGCGCTTCTTCAGTCCGTCCATCAGTTCCTGCATGGTGCGGTATTGGATGTTGAGCTTTACATGAGGATAGGCGTGGAGAAAGGCGATGAGCGTCTCGGACATGATGTTGCTGAAGGAGAACGTTACGCCGATGTTCAGTTCGCCTGTAAGCATTTCCTTCAGATCGTTCATGTGGTCTACACAGGCTTCGGCAGAATTGACCGCATTTTGGGCATAAGGTCTCAATTCCTTGCCCGCCTCTGTGAGGTAAACCTCATGAGAATTGCGCTCGAAGAGAGGCAGACCTATCTCCTGTTCCAGATGCGAAATCTGTTGTGAGAGGGTGCTCTGGGTGATGTATAACTTGCGCGAAGCTTCTGAGAAGTTGAGCGTCTCGGCTACCTTCAAGAAATATTTCAGTTGTCGTATTTCCATATTGTTCCTTTATTGAAGCTATCGGCTATAGAAATAACCGATAGCTAAATTTGGGTGCAAAGATAAAACATTTATTTTAATATCCTCTTTTTTTGAAGAATAAAATGATGTTTTATCGCATCTCTACTTCTTTTTATCCGGTTATCATCCGATGAAAACCTGATTATCATCGGATGAATTTCCGATTATCATCCGATGAAAATCAGATTTCCAACCAGATGATTATTTGATTTCTACTTCGTGCAAATCTACGAATTCGCCATTCTTCTTCTTTCTTTCTACCAGCATGGCAAGCAGCTTGCGCTTGCGGTTGTCGGCGATGAAACGGCGGAAGAATACGTTTGGAATTGCCACACCCAGGGCGATGCAGATGATGGCGAGCGAAGCCTTGATGAGGTTGTTCATACCTACGGTTACTTCGCCTACCACGCCGTGCATGTCGATGAAGGCAAAGAGGGCGCGATACATCAGAACTCCCGGTACCATTGGGATTACGCTAGGAATGGTGATGCATTGGTGAGGGGTATGGAACCAATGGCGCGCCTTGATCACGATGATGCTGATGAGCGCAGAACCGGCAAGCGAACCGATGCTCAGACCCATGTCGAGACCGATGTTGCCGTTAGATGGACCCAGATTGACGAAATTGCGGAAGCATACGGCGATGATACCGCCCGCAGCTACAACCGGCAACAGACGGCGAGGTATGCTGAAGATGGTAGAGAAGCCCATGGCCGATACGGCAGCTGCGATGGCAAACTCCCAGTATTCGTGATGAGGAGTCATCGTAAGATCCTTCACGAAGTTGTCGATGTGGCAAACCTGGATAGCGAAGGCGATACCGAACGCCATCGCGAAGATCATCAGCAGGGTGTTCAGGGCACGAACCATTCCCACCTCAATATACCCGTCGAGCATATCGCACACAAAGTTGATGAGTGGAACTCCCGGCACGATGAAGAGGGCACACGCCATCAGCGGATGCCAAGGGGTATCTGAATGCATGAAGGCTGGAAGCGCTTCGGCAATAGATGGGTTGAGCGAAAGGAATGAGGTCAACCAGGCTATCAGAGTGGCTACGAAAGCCGAAATACCGATGGCTACATAGTTGTTGCAGCCCTTGGTTGGCAAGAACATTCTCAGGCGGAAACCCAGAATGGCTGCAAGCGAACAGAAGAAGAAGGCTGGCCAGTCGCAACCGAACTGGATGCAGAATCCGCCGCAGGCAAAACCGCCGCCGATGGCTACCTGCCAAGGGGTAAAGCTGCGTGGGGTGGCCTTGATGTCGTTCAGGGCCTGCTCATACTGTTCGAGCGAATAGTTATCCTTGATGGCCTTCCAGGTGAGCTTACTTACCTGGGAAATAGAGGTGAGGTTGATACCATGCTTCTCGCATCTCTGGAACTTGGAGAAGGAATGCTCCTCGTCGCTATAGTTTACCATCAGCACGTTCCAGTTGATGTAAAGGTGCATGTATCGCTCGTCGAGACCGAGGAAAGCTGCTGCACGCTTCATGGTTCGCATGATGCGGGATGTGTCGGCAGCACTCTCCATGAGAATGCTACCGGTACGTAATAATAAGTCGAGTTTTCTTCTGAGTTCTGATTCTGCTATTTCCTTGCAGTTGCAGTTATCTTCTACGCAAGCGCAGGTTTTCAATTCTTTTTCTGTCATATATGTTTATCCGAATACAAAAATAATAATCTGAATGGTTACAATTCTGAGGAACATGGCGAATGGATATACATTCGCATAGCCTACTGTTGGCGCATCTGCCGAAGTCTGCTCACGTACGTAAGCCAGGGCAGAAGGGTTGGTGTTGGCACCTGCCAATACGCCGAGTAATGTATAATAATTGATGTGGAACACGAGCTTGCCGATGATGCCGCCCAGAATGATTGGTATCATGGTGATGGCGATGCCGTAGAGTATCCAGGTCAGTCCGCTTTCTGATGCTACGGTCTGGATAAACTGTTCGCCTGTGCCGAGACCCACGCAAGCCAGGAAGATGCAGATGCCGATTTCGCGAAGCATCAGGTTGGCTGAAATGGTATTGTAGGTAACGAGGTTGTATTTCGGTCCGAAATAACCTATCAGAATGGCTACTACCAATGGGCCGCCGGTAAGTCCGAGACGCAGATTCTCGTTGATGCCTGGGATGAAGAACGGAATGTTGGCTACGATACAACCCAGCATGATGCCCAGGAAGATAGGGATGAGGTTAGGGTAGTTCAGACGCTTCATCTGGTTACCCAGCACCTTCTCGGTATGAGCGATGGCGAGTTCCTTGCCCACTACGGTTACGCGGTCGCCCAACTGGAGTTTCAGGTCTGGGGTCGCGATGAGGTCTACACCATTTCTGTTCACGCGGGTAATGTTGGCGCCAAGGTTGCTTCTAATCTGCAACTGGCTGATGCTCTTGCCGTTGATGCCCGGTTTGGTAATCAGGATTCGGCGGTTGATGAGTTCGCTGCTGAATTCCTCGTCCTTTACGTCAACCTTCTCGCCGAGCAGGGCGATGATAGGTTCTTCTACGGTAGGATGAGCCACAATCTGCAGAATGTCGCCCTCTTCTATCACGGTCTGTCCGTTAACTACCTCGTTCTGGCGTTCGCCGTTATTACGGATAATCTTGGAAACCATGAAGTCGCGCTTCAGCAGATAGCGAATCTGCTTGACGGTATCTTTGAAAACCATCTGGTTAGAAACCTTTACGGCGAAGGTGTTCAGGGTCATCGCTTCAAGATGTCCCTTGCCTCGCTTAGCTTCATCCTCTTCCTTCTGCTTGTCTACGCGTAGCGCGAACCTTAATATAATGAAGCTGAGGATAACGCCGAGCACACCCATAGGATAGGCGATGGCATAGCCGGCTGCGATGGATGGGGCGTCGATGTGGCGCAGGTCGCTGAATGCCTGCTGGGCTGCCCCCAATCCAGGAGTGTTGGTTACGGCACCCGAAAGGATACCTGCCATAGAGGTGATGGATGTTCCCGAAAATGAGAAGATGACCAAGGTAGTAATGATACTCAGGGCCACAACGATCATGCTGAGCAGGTTGAGACTCTTGCCGCCGTTCTTGAACGAAGCGAAGAAGCCCGGACCTACCTCCAGACCGATAGAGTAGACAAAGAGAATCAAGCCAAATTCCTTGAGGAAGTGGAGCAGATGCTCGTCAAGGTTGAGAGAGAAATGTCCAAAGATAAGACCGATGAACAGAATCCAAGCCAAGCCCAGGGAAACACCTTTTACTCTGAGCTTACCTAAACACAAACCCAAGGCGATGACCAGCGAAAGAATCATCACAGAGTGGGCTACTCCGCCTCCCCAAAGGTCTGGGAAGCCATAAAATAGATTTTTTAAAATCTCCATTTTTCTTTATCTATTAATGTAAATACTGATTTTTGAAAAACATTCTTTCTTATCGATTTCTGAAATCGATTGCAAAGGTATAGATAAAAACGAAAGCAAAACTCGTTTTATGTTTAAAAGCTACGAATGCGGCTATAAGTGTTTTCTATAGTGAAAATAGGCTTTGCGGGCTTTTCTTTTCTCTTTCTCATGCATTTCTAGCCCTTTCTATGTTCATTATATCAGTTTTTTTTCGTAATTTTGCAACCGGATTATTATAAACAGGAAAGAATATGCTGAATATTGACGAAATAAAAGATAAGAGAATTGCCGTGCTCCTTTCGGGAGGCGTCGACAGTTCGGTTGTGGTTTGGGAGTTTGCCCAGCTGGGTCTGCATCCTGATTGCTTCTACATCAAGATAGGTCCTGAGGAGAAAGAGGAGTGGGACTGCTCTTCGGAGGAGGACCTGGAGATGGCTACGGCTGTGGCTAGAAAGTATGGGTGCAAGCTGCAAGTGGTTGACTGTCATCATGAATATTGGAACGAGGTAACCCGTTATACGATGGAGAAGGTGAAGGCTGGTTTTACGCCTAATCCGGATGTAATGTGCAACCGCCTGATTAAGTTTGGTGCCTTCGATGAGAAGATGGGTCACAACTATGACCTCATCGCCACGGGGCATTATGCGCAGACCGAAACGGATGAAAATGGCGACAAATGGCTTGTCACGAGTCCTGATCCTGTAAAAGACCAGACCGATTTCCTGGCTCAGATAGAGAGCTGGCAATTGAAAAAAGCGATTTTCCCTATCGGCCATCATATCAAGAATGAGGTTCGCGAGATAGCCGAAGAGGAGCATCTGATAAATGCCAAGCGCAAGGACAGTCAGGGAATCTGTTTCCTGGGACAGATAAATTATAATGATTATATCCGCCGTTATCTGGGCGAGAAGCCGGGCGATGTCATAGAGATGGAGACGGGCAAGCGCATAGGCGAGCACAAGGGTTTGTGGTTTCATACCATCGGCCAGCGCAAGGGCTTGGGCTTTGGCGGCGGTCCCTGGTTTGTGATTAAGAAGGATGTAGAGAACAATATCCTGTATGTGAGTCATGGTTATGATCCGCAGTCGGCCTACAAGAAGGATTTTCCTCTCCATGATTTCCATTTCCTCACACGCGAGGTAGCTATGCAGAAGGTAACTTTCAAGATTCGTCATACGCCGGAGTATCATCCTGCTACGATAGAAAAGCTGGAAGACGGTCGTTGGATGATTCATTCAGAAGAGGCGATTCATGGTGTGGCTCCCGGCCAGTTCTGTGTAGTTTATGATGAGCATCATCATCGTTGCTATGGCTCGGGCGAGATTACGGTATAAATATTTTAAATTGAAAAAAGGGATGAGTCATCAATCTGATATTTTGATGATTCATCCCTTTTTGTTTTATCTGTTTTTACCCTTCCCCGATAATGTTGTCCAGCAATCCCTGGCAGGCATCTTCGAGAAGCGTGATGACGAGCTCGAAGTCGCTATAGTCGCCATAATACGGATCGGGAACGGTGGTGTATTCACGATGGTGGGTCAGGAAATCGGCCATGCGCACTACTTTCTTCCTATCAGACTCTGAAGAAGCCATGGAGGTTATGGCACGGTAGTTTTCGTTGTCCATTACCACGATGGTTTCGAAACGGGCGAAGTCTGACTTCTGGAACTGGCGGGCATGGCTGTTGAAATTGTAGCCATGCTCGGCGCCACATTTGCGCATGCGGCTGTCGGGCAACTGACCTATGTGCCAGCCCCCGATGCCCGCAGAATCGATTTCAAACTCATCCTGAAGCCCTGCTTTTTCTACAAGACTCTTCATGATTCCCTCGGCTGCCGGAGAGCGGCAGATGTTGCCCAGGCAGATGAATAATACGGTATGTTTACCTTTCTTTGTCATGTTGCTAACTTTTTTTTGTTTGCAAAGTTAGCATAAATCTCTGTATTATGCAAGATTTTTCTTCATTTTTCTTCCCACAAAGTTCCAGGCAGGCATCTTCTTCAGGGTGCTGCGGATAGGCTGGATGTCCCAGAGCAGGAAGATGATGAGCACGCCGATGCCGATGAGACAGGTTAGTCCGTAGAGTTCGCGGATGCTGATCATCAGCAGGTTGCCGGCATCATAAGGCAGTCCGCGCGACATGTTTTCTGCCATCTGATGGCGAAGTCCGTAGCTGTAGAGTCCGGAGCACATCGCCGAAACAGGGCCGTTGCGGATGATGCCTGCCATCGTCAGTCCCATGAAGAAATGTTCAAACGGCATCAGCTCTTCCAGATAGATGGTCAACATGCAGAAGAAGATGGCGTTGCCGATGCTTCTGAGGAAGATGGGCAGATAGAGTGCCTCGATGTTGAGTCCCGGGTCGATGAGGAAATACATCATTACGGGATAACATACCATCGTTGCCACGCCTATCGTGAGCAGTCGGGTATATTTCTGATGGAGCACCTTGCACCAGAACAGGCAGAAGAGGCATCCGGCGATGGCCCCCACCCATTCTACGAAGTTGAGCACATTGGTAGTAAACGTGCCGAAATGAAGCACGCCGCCCGTAAAGGCTGTCTGCAGCACCTTTGGCGTACTGCCCATGAACTCTACGAAGGCGAAGAGGATGAGTAGCGGGATGAGCCGTTTATACTTCCATGCCGCAGGGGCGATGTAAGGGTGACGGATGTGGAGCATGCGCTGGATGCAGAAATAGCCTGTAAAAATAAAGAGTACTACATCCATCTGCATAATCTTCGAATCGAGCCAGTTGTAATGCTCGCCGTAGGTGAAGAAGAAGATGAACTCCAGCATCCATGCCGACCAGAGAATGCACCCCAGATAATCGAGGCTGATGAAGGGCAGGGGCTTCATGAAGCGGAAGTCGTGGGTGGTGACATACACGATGAATGCTACCAGCAGCAGGGCGCCTGTCATCGTCCAGTTGATGATGCGCCAATCCTGATATATATAAATAAGGTGTTCGGTAACCCAAGGCGAGAGGAACATATTTCCCAGCACGATGCAGTAGAGCAGGGGGAAGAAAATGGTAAAATCGCGCTTGGAGGTCATCCATAGCTGGATGGTACTCATACATTCGAAGGTGCCGCAGAGTTTGAAGAAACCTGCGATGTAGGCGAGAATGCACATCACGGGAACCGAATCGGTCCACATAATGAGAAAATTGCAAGCCGCCACTACCAACGCCGCATTCAGCAGAAGCTGGCGGTTGGTAAAATGGAACTTCATCTTGAAGAGGAAGGGGAATGGCATCGCCACGCCCACCACGTTGAACATGATGATCATGAGCACGTCTTCTCTCATCAAACTGTACTCGCCCATCACCTGGCTCATGGCTCCTCCATAAATTCCGCCCGACATCAGGAAGATGAAGGCGAAGAGGAGATAAATCCAAGGCTGCAACCGGCGAGGAATATATCCGTTGAACGAAGGGACGCGGAAGGGTCCCTGTAACATAGGAGGTCCTGGCATTTTTTCAATTAATAATTGATAGTTTATAGAACATTCTATTTGAGGCGAACCTTGGTTTCCACGTTCAGTCCGGCACGGAGCAGGGCTACCTGTTTAGGGGCGTTATCGCGGGTGAGGGCGATGCGAACCGGCACGCGTTGCTCTACCTTTACGAAGTTGCCGGTGGCATTATCTACCGGAATCATGGAGTAGGCGTTGCCGGCAGCTGCTGAGAGCGCCTCTACCTTGCCGTGGAATACTACACCCGGAATGGCATCGGCTGTAAAATCTACCGCCTTGCCCACCTGGATGCCGTCCATCTGGGTTTCACGATAGTTGGCTACCACCCATACATCGTTGTCATCCACGATGCGTGCCAACATCTGTCCTGGCTGAACCAGCTGTCCCTCGTGGATATCTTTCCTGCCCATCACGCCGTCGCAGGTAGCCACGATTACGGTATAAGAAAGGTTCAGACGGGCCAGATTGAGCTGAGCCTCTGCCACACTCTCGCCGGCACGCGAACCGCCCAGCTGCTGGGTCTGTACGTTGCGGACCGAGGCAGCACTTGCCTTCCGGCTGCTTGCCTGCTCATAACGAGCCTTGGCTCCCAGATAGCGGGCGTAGGCATTATCATATTGCTGGCGGGTTACCGCATCCTTCTTCATCAGGGCTGCAAAACGGTCGAAATCCTGCTTGGCGTTCATCATGTCTACACGTGCCTCTTCGATACCTGCCGAAGCCGTCTGCACGTTGGTAGTGGTGGTTCCCATGCTGGCAGATACAACCGAAGAACCTGCCTTAGAACCGCGCAGACCAGCCTCTGCCTGAGCCACATGCAGGCGGAATTCTGAATCTTCGATAATGACGAGTGTATCGCCCTTCTTCACGTGCTGATAGTCGGAGAAACGGATTTCCTTGATAAATCCTGATACGCGCGTGTTGATAGGTGTAATGTGGCGGTTCACCTGGGCATCATCGGTATAAACCACGTCGCTACCATGATAAAAATGGCTGAAGCACCAGCCGATGGCTCCTATAAAACAGAGGATGATAATTACATTATATATTCTCTTGATAATCTTCTTATTCATAATTTATGTTTGTTTTATTGTTTGAAAAAGAGCAGTCGAATTCTTCACTCTTCACTTCCTAAATTTCTCCCGCTACGTATTTCATGCGGTAATAAGCGTATACGATGTTGATGCGGGCATCTACCTCGTTCAGTTCGGCGTTGAGCTTCAGGTTCGATGCATCCACCATGTCGGTTACCAGCGCCAGTTGACTGAGATAGCGGGCGTTCATCACCTCGTAGTTCTGCTGCGCCAGTTCTACGCTCTTGCGTTGCGTTTCCAGTTCTACGTAGGTTTGCTGATATTGCACGTAGGCAGCCTGTACGCTATTGTTCAGCTGTTCAGCCTGCAGGGCATGGCTTTCCTTTGCCTGTCGGGTTTCTACGGCAGCCTGTCTGATGCGCTTGTTGCTCTTGAAAAGCGAACTGAGGCTGTATTTCACGCCTACGCCCACATACCATACGTTCAGATTCTTGTCTATCGGCGGCAACTCGAAGAGGATAGGTCCGTCAAAATTCTCGGCAGCCACCAGAGCCACTTTCGGCAGCAGGTCGCTCTTGGCAATCTTCTCCTTCTGTTCCGCTATTCTGATGGCGTTGCTGCTCTGTTCCAGCAGGGGCGAATTCATCGTGCTTGCCGTCTGCCAGTAAGCTTCGCCATCCTTGGCGTAAGCCTTGTCGGCAATCGTAGCGTCCGGAATAATCTGCATCTCCTGTTCCCCTTTATCTTCCTGGTTCATGCCGAGCGTATTCAGGAGCTGGTGGTTCAGGATACTGCGGTTGTTGCGTAGCGAAGTGAGTCCCAGTTTCAGGCTCTCCATCTGCAGTTCGTATCGGGTGATGTCGTTCTTGAGCGCCATTCCCTGGGTTTGTTTCGCCTTGATGTCGGCGATGAGCTGGCGGGTGAGCTCGATGTTTTTTTCATATACCTTGATACGGTTGTCTATCTTGTAGAGGTCCAGATACTGTCCCAAGGCGATGAAGCGAGCCTGCTGACGGGTGAGTTTCACGCCCACCTCTGCCTGCTGCTTGCCCAGTTCGGCGAGGCGGATGCCTGCGTAGATGGCGCCACCAGCATAAACCACCTGCTGTGCCTGGAAGGCGAAATTATTGCCGAAGTGGGGCGATTTCAAACCTTGGGCGTTACTGAAGTCGCGGTCGGTCATCAGGGCGTTTCCGATGTAACTGAAGGAGAGGGATGCATCGAGGTCGGGCAGTTTCTTGCTTTTAGCCGATTCGATACCGATGCTGGCAGCTTCTACGCCCGATTTCGAGGTTCGTAGCGACTTGCTGTTTTCTTCGATTCTTTCGAAGAGTTGGGCGATGGTCATTCTGGTTTGAGCCACAGCCCATAGAGAGCCTCCCCAGATGAGAAGGCCTGCAATCATCATTTTCTTTATCATTCAAAAATCTGTTATTATTTTTTTTATAAATCTGTTATCTCATGAATTCGGGTGCAAAGGTACGGCGATTTTGGCGAATATCCGTTTTAAATTTTTCGTGCCGCATGGATTTTTTCGGAACAAAAGTTCTTTTTTCTCACATTATTTCCGTATATTTGCACGCAAAAAGCGAATAAAAGGTATTTATGATAGAATTATCAGAACTGAACAGTTATCAGGAGGCCAGTCTTTTCTGCTCCGATTTGAGCGAGTGGCAGGAGGGTCCGCAGGTATTGACCTATGGAGCCATTCTCCTTTGCCGCAAGGGCAGGGCCGTGCTGAATGTGAATTATAAGGATTGGGATCTCTATGAGGGAGCCGTCATCACCCTGTTTCCGAATGATGTGGTAGAGGTGAAGAAGATGGAGCCTTCTGCTTCCTGCGAGGGGGATACTTGTGTCGGAATGAATGCTTCTGCCTTCGAAGTGGAGATGCTGAAATATAATCCATCTCTGCTGCGCGAAGCCAGTCTGCAACTGGAACAGACGGTTTATTCAGCCCTGCGCGAGGACCGATGCCGGCAGGATTCGCCCGTGGTTACCCATATCATCGAGAGCATGTTTTCCCTCCTCAGACTCTATTTTGAGCAGCACGACTGTACCTGCATCTCGCAGCTGGTACTCTATCAGCTCAAGGCCTTCTTCATAGGGTTCCATGAATATCTGCAACGCAATCCGCAGAACTGTCCCGACGAGGTGAAATCTTACAGGGTGAGGGAACTCTTCAACCGCTTCATGATGCTCATGGAACGCGATTACAAGAAGTCGAGAGATGTCAACTATTATGCCGAGCAGATGAACATCACCTCCAAGTATCTTTCGAATATCGTGAGACAGGTAACGGGTCATACGCCCAAAATCATCATCGACCAATATGTGGTGCTCCAGCTGAAGATGCAGCTCAAGCGCTCCGCCCAGAGCATCAAGGAGATGGCATGGGAATATCATTTTGCTGATGCCAGCTTCTTCTGCCGCTATTTCAAGAAACATACCGGAATGACGCCGCAGCAGGTAAGAGAATGAATACAGTAATTATAACATAAAAATTTTCAAAACATGACAACAACACTTATCATATTGGTTATTACGGTAGCCCTATTCATCTGGGGCAGGGTGAGGGCCGACATCGTGGCGCTTACCGCCCTGGCTGCACTCCTGGTTCTGGGTATTCTGACACCTGCCGAGGCGCTGGCGGGCTTCTCTTCGCCCATCGTCATCATGATGATAGGACTCTTCGTGGTGGGTGGAGCTATCATGCAGACCGGACTTGCCAAGCTTACGGGCAATAAGCTCATGGCGCTCTCGCGCGGCAACGAAACCATCACTTTCCTGCTCGTAATGCTCGTAACCTCCTTTATCGGCGCCTTCGTGAGCAATACCGGAACGGTAGCCCTCATGATGCCTATCATCATGAGCATAGCTGCGGGCTCGGGCATGCAGTCGTCGCGTTTCCTCATGCCGCTCGCCTTTGCCGGAAGTCTGGGCGGAATGCTCACCCTCATCGGTACGCCGCCCAACCTGGTTATCGATGAAGTATTGACCGAGAGCGGTTATCAGCCGCTTGCCTTCTTCAGCTTCTTCCCTGTGGGCATCATCGTCATTGCCATCGGCATCATCGTGCTCATGCCGCTCAGCAAAATCTTCCTCAGTAAAAAGCAGAGCGGTAAGAAAAAGAAGCAGGGCAAATCGCTTGATGACCTGGTAGACGAATATCAGCTGCTCGATAATCTGCATCGCTATATCGTGCCTAGCCGCCGCCCTTCTGCCGCCCTCGACGAGAATG
The DNA here is from genome assembly GCA_021618535.1 of Segatella copri. Classification (GTDB taxonomy): domain Bacteria; phylum Bacteroidota; class Bacteroidia; order Bacteroidales; family Bacteroidaceae; genus Prevotella; species Prevotella copri_O. The sequence goes on from JAJWAL010000014.1 coordinate 24,640, forward strand.
GCGAGCAGATGGATATCGTGGGCAAAACCCTGAAGGATCTGAGCATCCAGAAGAAATATGGCGTGAGTATCATCGAGATAAGAAACGAGAAGAAATCGCGACTGGGACTGGTGAAGGATGTGAGCCAGAACATGGCGAAGAGCAGCAGCACCATTCAGGTTCACGATACCTTATATATAATAGGTGAGGAGGAGAAGATGAAACGCTTTGCCAGCGATTACGGCCTCAGGAAGATGAAGGATGTGAAGATTGATTTCTACGACCTTGGACTGACCGAAATCGTGGTGATGCCTACGTCTAATTTTGCCGGTCTGCGCATAGGCGAGGCTAATCTGCGCAAGCGATTCGGCATCAACGTGCTGGGCGTAAAGCGGGGCGATGAATATATTACCGACAATCTGATAGCCACCAAGCTGCATGTGGGCGATATGCTCCTGGTGCAGGGCGAATGGACCAATCTGGCTCATCTGGCTACCGATACGAGCAACTGGGTGGTTATCGACCAGCCAGAGAAGACTGCCGACAAGGTGCTCTTGGATTACAAGGCGCCTGTGGCGGCTGCCATCATGCTGCTGATGATAGCGATGATGGTGTTCGATTTCATTCCTGTGGCTCCGGTCACGGCGGTCATCATCGCCGGACTGCTGACCGTCTTTGCCGGTTGTTTCCGGAATGTGGAGGCAGCTTACAAGACCATCAACTGGGAGAGCATCGTGCTGATAGCCGCCATGATGCCGATGTCTACGGCGCTTGAGAAGACGGGTGCTTCGGCCTTGGTTTCTCAGGGGCTGGTAGAGAGTTTGGGTTCGATGGGACCTACAGCTCTCTTGGCAGGCATCTACTTCACCACTTCTCTGATGACGATGTTTATCAGCAATACTGCCACGGCTGTGCTGATGGCTCCTATCGCTCTGGTGGCGGCCCAGCAGGTAGGTGTGAGTCCTTATTCCTTCCTCTTTGCGGTTACGTTGGGCGCCAGCATGTGCTTTGCCTCTCCGTTCTCCACGCCTCCTAATGCGCTGGTGATGAAGGCGGGTGGCTATACGTTTACGGATTACGTGAAGGTAGGTTTGCCTCTGCAGATTATCATCGGCGTTGTGATGACCTTCGTTCTTCCGCTTCTGTTTCCTTACTAAGGATTTTGATATCAAAATAAAAGCCCCTGATGTTTTTCCCGCATTGGGGGCTCTTTTTTTATCGGATTAAATCAGGCCTTTTTATTTTCCCAATTAGGGAGATTTTTTTCTCCAACTGGGCTAGTGATTTTGCGCGCTTTCTGAATCACGATGCAAAGATACGAAATCCCGATTTATCAGTTGTGCGATAGCGTGCGATGCCGTGCGATAGCGGAACATTTTTCTCCAATCTCTTTTCTTCGTATTCACGGAAGTTGTGACAGATAGTTTCAGCGATGTTGGACAGTTGTTCCTTATTATAGCCCGAATCGGCAACAAGATAGGTCTTCATACGGCATGATTTCTCCTAATTGAGGGCGGAATACTGAAAAATAGCCCCATTTATCTCCACTTCGAGTATCGGGAAGAGCATCGGAAATAAGGTTTCCTGCATGTCTTTTGATGCCTGAGAGAGCAAAAGTTGCACCTATTCGGTGCCTTTTCCCAGCTTTTTCATCGTCGGAGCGGTTGAAATGGGGATATTGTACTTCAAATTCTTAGTCTCTATTTCTACATAATTTATTGATTATGAGCCTTTTAGAGAGAAGTTGGGTTGGGAGGAGCGTTCCAGTTCCAGTTGTTCCAATTAATTTTTTGAGCGTTCCATTCCACCTTATTATATATATAACTATCTATATATTAAGTAGTTATAGAGTCTCTATAAAGGGATATTGTCCTATGAAAACCTATTTGGAACAATTGGAACAACTGGAACAACTGGAACGCTTGCCCGAAAATCACTTCTGTTTTGAGCCTGTTACCAGCCTCCCCGAAGTCCCCATTTCCTCTAGAAGGCCTCGACTCCGTTTTATCTCTTTTCACCCTCGCCGCTGAATGATTTCCTATCTTTGCTGCGTGTTTGAAAAATAACCTTTTCTTATGCCTTTGCAGAGTACCCGGCAAGCATGGACCTACCCTTATGCCGCAAAGTTAAGATTATTATTTGGAATAAGCAAAGTTTTTGGGGCTTTTTCTTGGTTGTTTATCAAAAAATGAGTAGTTTTGTGCTTGAAAATCTGCTCTTTTTATGATGGGAATAATTCGGGAAAGAGAGATTGGAGTGAACGGAAAATAGATATCATAACGAAAAATAACGAAAAGATGAATAAAATAACGATGCTCGGAACGGGAAATGCTACGGTTTCCCAGATTTATAACACCTGTTTTCTGCTCAAGACTCCCAGTACCCTGATGCTGGTGGATGCGGGAGGAGGAAACGGAATATTGGCGCAGCTGAAGAAGGTGAATGTTCAGATTTCTGACATTCGTCACCTCTTCGTTACCCATGCGCATACCGACCATGTGTTGGGTGTGATCTGGGTAATCCGTATGGTGGCACAATGTAAGGGTTATGAGGGATTGCTGCATGTGTATGGAAACGACAAGGTGATGAAGGTGATCAAGACCATCATCGACATGATTCTTGCCAAGAAGCAACTGGCTAAGGTGGCTGAAAGGGTGGTGTTCCATCAGTTGGAAGATGGCGATTGTTTCGAGGTGGGGGATATGAAGCTGGAATGCTTTGATATTCAGTCTACTAAGGAAAAGCAGTTCGGATTCCGAGCTGAGTTGCCTTCTTCTTCTTCTGATGAATCGGATAAGCCTTTGGTCTTGGCGTGCCTGGGCGATGAGCCTTATAACGAGCAGAACCGACGCTACATAGTGGGGGCTGACTGGATGATGTGCGAGGCGTTCTGTCTCTATGCCGACCGCGATACGTTCAAGCCTTATGAGAAATGCCACAGCACGGCGCTTGATGCCGGAAAACTGGCGGAGGAACTGGGCGTGAAGAATCTTATCCTGTATCATACGGAGGAGAAAACGCTCGCAAATCGTAAAGAAAATTACACCCGTGAAGCTGCCGAGAACTTCAAGGGTAGAATCTTCGTTCCGGATGATTTGGAGGTGATAGAGCTGTAGGATTTTATTTGTCCCACAGATTTCACAGATTTACACAGATTTTTGACCTGTACGGTCGGGGATTTCGCAGATTTTTTTGTTTGGATATTTGGGGAATTCTCCTCCTGATTATGACAAGAATGAATCTGTGTAAATCTGTAGTATCTGTGGGACTTTTGAAGTGGCTCACTTTTTCTGTCTTTTTTAATACGCTTCTCCCTGCTCTATCTCTTCCTGCGTAATGCGCTTGCGGTCGATGGCGCGCCAGGCAAAGACGATGTAGGCGAGCACGAACGGGATGAGGAGGGAAACTATCGCCATGGTGCGGAGCGTGAACTCGCTGCTGCAACTGTTGGCGAGGGTGAGCGAACTCTGAAGGTCGATGTTGGATGGATAGTAGGCGGTATTGTTCCAGCCGGCTATCAGCAGCAGAACCAGCACGGTAAGCACGGTTCCGATGCCCGTAAACCAGATTCCCTTTCTATACTGCACGCTCCTCGATGACTTGAAAATGCCGAAAAGAACGAGTACTACACCTGTTAATAATATTACAATCAAGATTGGCATCTCCAGAAGATTGTGAAGATACTTCATGCTCTCTATCGTAATGTCGGAAGAAGAAGTGCTGAATCCGTCCTTTACCAGCAATCTGATGAGGAATGGCAGGAAGAACAATAGGAAGAGCAGGGCATTCCATGGCAACTGGCGGGTGCAACGCTCCTGAATCTGCTGGTGCTCAATGTTGTTCTTGATGTAGAGCATGCCCAGAATGCGGGCTAGCATCAGTACGGCAAGTCCCAGTACCACATTCCATGGGTCGAGCAGGGCATCAAGACCATGACTGGCGTTTGCCCAGCGGCTGATGACGGGTTGCAGACTGTTGGTAATATTGCCCTTGTCTATCAGAAAATTGCTGCCGTTGAAGAAGGTGGCTACGGCTCCGCCAAGAAGCAGCGGACCCACGATGCCGTTGATAATGAGGCAAATCTGAAAGGCCTTCGGTCCAAGAAAATTACCTATCTTGTTCTGGAATTCATAGCTTACGGCTTGAATCACAAACGAGAAAAGGATAATCATCCACAGCCAGTAGGCTCCGCCGAAACTGGTGCTGTAGAACAGCGGGAACGAGGCGAAGAAGGCTCCGCCGAAGGTGACGAGCGTGGTGAAGGTGAACTCCCATTTTCGTCCCGTAGAGTTGATGATGAGACGACGCTCTTCTTCCGTTTTTCCCAAACAGAATATCAAGGTGTTGGCTCCCTGTACAAACATGAGAAACACCAGTAGGGCTCCTAATAATGATACGAGGAACCACCAGTATGATTGCAAAAATTCGTATGTCATAATACTTTCGGGTTTTGTTGTTTACTGAAAAACTATCCTATGATTCTTTTCGAAATCTTTCTGAAAAACATTGATTATCAGAGAGATTATTCATATTCCGGTCCTTTCTTAATCTGCTTCATCAGGATGCTGATTTCTACGGCGAGCATGGTGGTGAAGAGTGCCAGGAAGATGAAGAAGGTGGTGGCCACGCTGCCTGCCTCGATGTTGGAGATGGCGGCACTTACTGGCAGCAGGTCTTGGATGGTCCAAGGCTGGCGACCGATTTCTGCTACTATCCAGCCCGATTCTGAGGCGATGTAAGCCAGCGGAATCATGATGATGGCGGAAATGAGGAACCAGCGGTATTGGGCGATTTCCTTCTTATAGACCAGGAATAGGCTGAGGGCGAAGAAGAGGATGAGCAGGCAGCCTACTCCCACCATCAGGCGGAAGGCGTAGAAGCAAATCGGGATGCTCGGTACCAGTTCCTTGGCGTCCTTGATGTAACCATATCCGAAGTATTTCATGTTCTCCTTTAAGATAGGGAGCTGGTCTTTCGCCTTCGTTTCGCGATAGGTTTTCAGGGCAACAATCGCCTTCTTGCCCCGGGCTATCTTTTCCTGCACGGATGGTTCCCGGGTGCCATCCTCCTTAGTATAACCATTGAGAATATTGTTTACGCCTGGCACGTAGCCATCGGCTGTGCGGGTGGCTAAGAACGAGAGCATGTTGGGGATGGCGATGCGCATGGCTGGCTCCTGCTCGTTTTCGTAATCGGGCTGCTGGAAGGGGTGAACGGCTGCTATCGCCGTGAGGCTTTCGCCGTTTCCACCATTATATAATGCTTCCATCGCAGCCAGTTTCATCGGCTGCACCTGTGCCACCTGGTAGGCAGAGCTGTCGCCGGTCATCGCAGCCAGCAGGGTGGCGATGAGTCCTACTCCGGCACCCATCTTGATGCTCGCCTTCGCCAGTTGGGTTTCTCTCTTCTTCAGGAGATACCAGCAACTTACGGCTACTACGAAGGTGGCGCCGATGATCCAGGAGGAAGTAACGGTATGGGTGAACTTGTTGATGGCGAATGGCGAGAGTGCCACATCCATAAACGAAGTCATCTCGAAGCGCATGGTGTCGGGATTAAATTCCTGCCCTACAGGATATTGCATCCAGGCGTTGGCTACGAGAATCCACCAGGCTGAAATGGTGGCGCCAAGTCCCGTGAGCCAGGTAGAGGCAAGGTGGAAGCCCCGGCTCACCTTATCCCAGCCGAAGAACATTACGGCTACGAAGGTGCTCTCCATGAAGAATGCCAGGATGCCTTCGATGGCTAGGGGAGCGCCGAATACGTCGCCCACGAACCAGGAGTAATTGCTCCAGTTGGTGCCGAATTCAAATTCCAGGATGATGCCTGTGGCAACGCCCATGGCGAAGTTCACGCCAAAGAGTTTTTGCCAGAAACGGGTTACGTGCTTCCAGAATGGTTTGTTGGTGCGGTAGTAGCATGTTTCGGCGATGCCCATGATTACTGCCAGTCCCAGGGTGAGCGGCACGAACAGCCAATGGTAGATGGCCGTGAGTGCGAATTGCGCCCTCGACCAGTCGATGGTGGCTGATGTAATGTCTAACAATAGATTTGTCATCATAGTTGAATGGTTTTAAAATTGTTATTATATAATGTTTTTGTATTTCTTTCGATGTGAAGGTTGCGGGGATTCTGAGTTTTATCTGCTCAGGATTTCCTTGGATACGAAGCCAGCCTTGTCTCCATTCTTGGCATTCGTATTGATAAAATCTGGAAAGAAAAAGAGCTTGAGTACCAGGAAGATGATGGCAAGCTTGATAAGGATGATGGTCCAGAGCGTCTTGCCCAGGGTCATCTTCCTGAAACCATCGTAATAGAGATGGAAAATCCGGGACAGCAGTCCTTGTTTCATCGGTTTTACATCCGTTTTCATCAGGTTTTTATCCTTTTTCTTCTGCATAAGCACTCCTTCTTAAAAAAATCTGCTGCAAATCTACAATAAAATTATGTAACTACCAAATATTTTGTTGAAAAAGTTACAAAAAGTTTGTCTTTAGGTATCCCATAAGGGAGTTATTTTAAAGTTTTTCTTTTTTTTTATGGAATAAGTCTTGCCGTTTCTTCAGAATTCATTATCTTTGTCCCCTAAAACATAGAAAACATTTTAATCAGAAATAATCAGAAGAAATAATGAATATAGAATCTGTTAGAGAGTATTGCCTCTCGCTTCCCCTCGTAGCTGAGGCTTTTCCTTTTGATGAGCGGACCTTGGTGTTTCGCATTTTGGGCAAGATCTTTGCCTGTGTTGATCTGGAGCGCCCCGAGTGGGTTACGATGAAATGTAATGCCGATTACGCCCTCGAACTCCGGGAAGTGCATCCCGAAATAGAAGGCGCATGGCATTGGAATAAGAAATACTGGAATCAGGTAAACCTTTATGGCACGTTGGAAGATGATTTCATCCAGGCCCTGATTCGCCACAGTTATTCCGAAGTAGTGAAGAAGCTCAAGAAACAGGAAAAGCTTGAGCATCCTGAAATCATGGAGGTGGTGGAGTAGTTTCTACCACTCCACTTTATCGTTGAGAATCACGCCGTCGGTTGCATCTTCGGCTGTAAAGGTTTCGGCCTTATACTGCACGCAGAGCATCACGAGTGGTTCTGTACCGTTGTTGCGAACAGAGCGCTTGCCGGTTGGTGCTACTCTCACCACGCTTCCCTCCTGAATAGGGAATACCTTGCCATCCACCTGGAACTCGCCCTTGCCGCTGAGGAAGAAATACAGTTCCTCATGGTTCTTGTGGGTGTGGAGGAATCCTGTCTCTGTGCCAGGAGCAAAGCTTTGGAATGAGAACTCGCCACCAGTAGCGTTCACGCTCTGACCTCCGAATACCTTTCCGGGAATCTTAATCTCAGGACCCATCTCTAAGGTGTAATCCTTGATTTCACTCATCTTACCAAAATCTGTGGCTGTAAAGTTTGCAGCCTTAGCAATAATCTTTGTTTCTTTCATCTTGTCTGTTATTTTTAAATGTTTATATTTTTCTTTCTTTTATTTCTTATTGTGAATTTGTGAATACTTCTGTTTTCAGCTTTCAATTCTGAATAGCGCTTACTTTCAGCTTTCATTTCAGAATTGCGCTGCAAAGATACTGCGAAAAACTGGTTCCTGCAAGAGGGCACTTGGGGGTAAGATGGTTACCGAGAGGTAACTATTACGTGGGAATGGGAGAAAGAAAAATGAAGCGTTAACTTAGATTAACTTGGTATGTTTGGTATCTTTCCGAATATTAGTTACTTTTGTAGCCTATTGCAGAATATTGTAGAGTTTTGCAGAACATTATAGATTATCGCAGAATATAAAGAAGATAGATTATGGCAAGAATGATAAAAGAAATGGTAGTGCAGGACTGTCCCATCCGTAACGTTCTGGCGCGCGTTTGCGACAAGTGGTCGCTACTGGTAATCTACACCCTGAAAAATCATCAGGATGGTCCCCTCCGGTTTAATGCCCTGCGTAAGCTGATTCCGGATATTTCGCAGAAAATGCTTACCAGCACGTTAAAATCGTTGGAGGCTGATGGCTACGTTACCCGCAAGGCTTACGCCGAAGTGCCGCCAAGAGTGGAGTATTCTCTCACACCCCGTGCTGAAACCCTTATTCCTATTATGGATCATCTGATAGAATGGGCGCTGGATAACATGGCTGTGATTCTGAAGGATAGGGATAAGGCTGTAGGCTGATTTCTAAGATGAGTTTTCCTGAAGAATATTCCAAGATGAGATTTCCGGAAAATCATTCATTTTTTCTGTAGTTTGGGTAATGCGTGTTTTCAAGATTCTTCGTATCTTTGCACCCAGAAATCATAATTATAACTATAAGAAAATGTATATTGAGAAAATAAAGTCGCCAGCCGACTTGAAGGAGCTGGATTTGAAGGCGCTGCAGATGGTGGCGGATGAGACAAGACAGGCTGTGTTGAACCGTGTGAGCAAGCATGGCGGTCATGTGGGACCGAACCTCGGATTCGTGGAGGCTACCGTAGCGCTCCACTATGTGTTTAATGCGCCAAAGGATAAGTTTGTGTTTGATGTCAGCCACCAATGCTATCCTCACAAGGTGCTTACGGGGCGTGCTGCGGGATTCCTCGGCGACGTGGATGACATGAATGCCATTTCGGGTTATTCTTCTCCTGCCGAATGTCCGGAGTATGATAACTTCGAGGTGGGGCATACTTCCACTTCCGTGAGTCTTGCCACCGGTTTGCAGAAGGCGCGCGACGTCAAGGGTACCGATGAGAACATCATCGCCATTATCGGCGACGGATCTCTTTCTGGCGGCGAGGCTTTCGAGGGACTGGATGAGGCTTCGGAACTCGGCACGGGCATCATCATCGTGGTGAACGACAACGAAATGTCTATCGCCGAAAATCATGGCGGAATCTACAAGAACTTGCGTGCCCTGCGCCAGAGCAACGGCACCTGCGAGCACAACTGGTTCAAGGCGTGGGGCTTTGAATACAAGTACTTGGAAGAGGGTAACGACATCGAAAAACTCATCCAGGTTTTCGAGAGCGTGAAGGATACGGATAAGCCTACCGTGGTTCACATTCATACAGAGAAAGGTCATGGATTTGCGCCAGCCGTAGCCAATAAGGAGGCTTGGCATTGGGGAATGCCTTTCAATCTGGAAGACGGTTCGCGACCAAGAAGGAATGCCGATGGAACCCTCCCGGAGGTTGCTCCAACAGAGGATTACGGCACATTATTCTCTGACTGGATGCTCAGCGAGATGAAGCAGGATAAGACCCTCATCGCCGTAACCGCCGGTACTCCTACCGCAGCCGGCTTTACTGCCGATAAGCGCCAACTGGCTGGCAAGCAGCACATCGATATGGGAATAGCCGAAGAGCAGGCAGTAGCCATGATTTCGGGAATGGCGAAGGGCGGACTGCATCCGGTTTGGACGGTTTACAGCACCTTTATCCAGCGCACCTACGACCAGATAGCGCAAGACCTCTGCATCAATTCCAATCCAGCCGTTATCAACGTGGTAGGAGGCGGAGTGAACTCGATGAACGACATCACCCACATCTGTCTTTTCGATATTCCGATGCTCTGCAGCATTCCGGGGCTCATCTATCTGGCTCCAACCACCTGCGAGGAGTATTTCGCCATGCTCCGCTGGAGCATTCTGCAGGATAAGAAACCTGTCGCCATCCGCGTGCCAAGCGATGGCGTGGTTCATACGTCAGAAGCCGTTGATGCTGAGTATGGTTACGAGGCAAAGTACAAGGTGATGCACCAGGGCGAGAAGGTGGCGGTCATCGCCGCCGGTTCGTTCTATCAGAAGGGCGAGAATGTAGTCCGCCTGTTGGCTGATAAGGGCATCGATGCTACGCTCATCAACCCACGTTATCTGAATGAGGTGGATGCCGAGACGCTGGATAGCCTGAAGGCAAACCACCAGTTGGTGGTAACCCTGGAGGATGGTTCGAAGGATGGCGGCTTCGGAGAGCGCATCGCCTCTTACTATGGCACTTCAGAAATGAAGGTGATGGTGGGCGGCATCAGGAAGGGACTCTACGACAGATATGATGTGCAGCAGTTGCTTTCGGATAATCGCCTGCTCGATGAGCAGATTGTGGAAGACATCTTGTTAGTGATTAATGATTAGTGATTAATTATTAATGATTAGTTATTAGTTAGTCGGCATAGTTAGTTTTTATTTAATGAGAAATCCAAGCCGGAGAATCATCTCTAGCTTGGATTTCTTCTGTTTTATCATCGAATGTTTGTCTTAATCCCAGTCTTAATCTTAGTCATCATCCCAGTCATTATCTCAATCATCATCATCGTCATCGTCATCATCCCAATCTCTATCGTGCTTCCACTTCTTCTTGTCGTGCTTCCACTTCTTGTCGTGTTTGTGATGTTTGTGATGCTTGTCCGGCTTTCCTGGTCCATAAGTTACATGGGTTCCGCCTGGCCATCCTGGTCTTCCGTAGCTGCACTTAGGGCGAGGGCGGCGCTTGTCGTGTCCCCAGTTATGCTTAGGGTACTTGGTGTAAATATGGTGAACATACACATGATTCTGCCAGCCGATAGGGCGATAGAAATAGTATGAGTTCTTGAATTTCTTCCATTGTCTGGCGGTCATCATGCGCTTGAGCTGCTTGTTGCGGTAATGCCAGCCGTAGGCATCAATGTCGCGATAGCTTCGGATGCCGTCCAGGTAGGTGAAGTTGATGTTCAGGAGATTGTTGCGCTGGGCGCTGCTCAATCCCAGTTCCACCACCATCTTATCTGTGATAAAACGGGCTTCTGCCTGAATATTTGTCAGTCTCTGAGCATTCATAGATGTAATCATCATCCATACTGCTATCAATGTCATAATCATTCTTTTCATAACTATCTTCTCTTTAAAGGGTTATTACTGCATTTATTTATTTCTGGTGCAAAGATAGGGAGAATAGCTGAAAACAACAAGGGGAAAACCATAATCTGATGTATGATTTTCCCTAAAAGCATCGGGGGAACTCCCGTAATAAAATTGTAGTATCTTTTATCTGCTAATTAAAATCCTTGTAACCTCATTGACACATAATACCCCTACCTTTGCACCCGAAATTTAACAGGTATTACCCCGAAAGGGGAAATCTTTAATAAAAGTATTTATAGTCAGATAAAGAAAAATGGAAAAGAAAGTATCGGGTAAGCATAGCAGCATGAATGGCTTTGCTATGATGAAAGGTAGAGTAGCAACTGTAGTTTTGGCTTCGGCTTTATTGTTGGGCGGAGGCTTGACTGCTCAGGCTCAAAACGCAGCATTAACCACCTGCTCTCAGAGTGCAGCAACCGCTATTCCGCAGAATCCAAATTGGAAGGCGAATGCTGCCGAATGGCAGAAACTGAAGGGCGAAATCACCCTCTACATGACCAATGATATGGGACGCAACGGCTACTACGACCAGAAGCCTATCGCCGAACTGATGGGCGAAATGGCGGGTACGGTAGATCCTGAATGCGTACTTGCCGTGGGCGACATCCACCATTTCAATGGCGTGGCTTCAACCCAAGACCCTCTGTGGCTTACCAATTATGAATATGTTTATTCTCATCCCGACCTGATGCTCAACTGGTTCCCGGTTTGCGGAAACCATGAGTATCGTGGTAATACTCAGGCTTTTATGGACTACGGCAAGGTGAGCCGCCGCTGGATGATGCCAGCCAAATATTACACCAAGGTGTTCGACCACAAGGGAACCACCGTGCGCGTCATCTTCCTCGACACCACCCCTCTCATCGATTCTTACCGCAAGAATTCAGAAATCTATCCTGATGCCTGCAAGCAGGATGTAGAGGCTCAGCTCTCCTGGCTCGACGAAACTCTGAAGAATGCCAAGGAAGACTGGGTCATCGTGGTAGGCCATCATCCAATCTACGCCGAAACAGGTAAGAAGGAGAGCGAGCGCCTCGACATGCAGAAGCGCCTCCTTCCTATCCTCCATAAATATAATAATGTGGCGATTTATGCCTGCGGTCACATCCACAACTTCCAGCACATCCAGAAGAAGGGCGACAACATCGACTATGTAGTCAATTCTTCATCATCTCTGGCTCGTCCTGTGAAGCCTATCGATGGCACCGTGTTCTGCAGTTCAGCCGATGGCTTCTCTGTATTTACTGTAGACAAGAAGCAGCTGAGAATGTCGATGATAGACAAGGATGGCAAAATCATCCACACGGTTTTAAAGGTAAAAAGGTAAAAAAGGAAAAAAGAGCTTTTTTGCGATAAGTAACGAATGAAGAATTCAATAGCGATATAGATGAAAAGATTTTTACTGAGTGCGGCGCTTCTAGCCGCAGCGACTACCGCCATCCACGCCCATACGCTGGATGGTATAGTCAAGGATAACAAAACGGGCGAACCCCTCATCGGAACCGTGATCCGAGTAAAGGAGCTGCCCAACGTGAGTACCACCACTGGACTTGATGGTACTTTCACCCTGCATGAATTGCCAGATAAAGGCAAGTTTACCATCATCGTTTCCTACATGTCTTACAAGACTAGGGAGATGGTAGTGGATGTGGCTAAGAAAGACAAGGTGGATATTCCGATGGATGAAGACCTGAAGCAGTTGGGCGAAGTGGTGGTCACCGGTCATCGTGAATACCGCAGCGACCGCAGCGCCATAGAAACCGTGAAGAATGCCGGCAACGTACTCAACGTGATGAGTCAGCAGAGCATCCAGCTTTCGCCTGATGTCAACGTGGCGAGCGTTCTGCAGCGAGTATCAGGTGTCACCATGGAGCGTGATGCATCGGGCGAAGCTTCCTACGCCATCCTCCGAGGCATGGACAAGCGGTACAACTACACCCTGGTGAACGGCGTGAAGATTCCTAGTCCGGATGATAAAAACCGTTACATCCCATTGAATATCTTCCCTTCAGATCTGATGGACCGCCTCGTGGTTTCCAAGTCTCTGACTGCTGATATGGAAGGTGATGCAGCCGGCGGCGTGGTGGATATGGTGATGAAGGATGCCCCATCCCGCTTCCAGATTCAGGCGAATGCAGCCATCGGAGCAAGTGATTATTTCTGGAAGGATGGCAGAGATTATCTTACCAGCAATCGCTCTGATTATACAAAGAAATCTCCTTACGAGGCTTTCGGAAAAGACTACAAGGCGCAGATGAGCGATTTCAAGAACGGTCCCGTTCAGTTGAAGAGCCATTCCATGCCATCTCCTAATTTTATAGGAGGCTTGAGCATCGGCAACCGCTTCTGGAACGACCGCCTGGGCGTGATGCTTGCCGGAAGTGTGCAGAATGTTTTCCGTGGCACCGAGCGCACCTACAATTCCGTAAAGATGGCTTCGGGCGAGCAGGCCATGTACATTTCCAATCTGCAGCATCGCTATTATAGCATCCACGACCTTACTGCGGGTGCTCATGCCAAGTTCGACTTAACCCTGCCTGGTCACAAGCTGGAATGGTACAACATGTATGTGCGCACCAATTCCAAGGGCACCAGATACAACAATAGCGTCAATACCGAATACATCGGAGCCGACAGCTACACCCAGGATGATGAGGTGCGCTCTCTCTCAACCACCCAGAGCATCTTCGCCACCAATCTGAAGGGTACGCATCATCTAACCAAGGATTTTACCGTAGATTGGTCGGGCGTATTCTCGCAGGCTAAGGAGGAAGATCCGGATAGAACTTACGTTACCCTGACCAACTCCATCAGCAGAACTGCCGAGAATGGCGGCGATGCCGTTTCGGGTTCCATCTGGGAAGGCGAAAAGAACATCACCAAGACCCTGCCTAAGAGTGCCGAACGCCGATTCCAGCACAACAAGGATACCGACTGGGCGGGTTACATCAACCTCTCTTACGATACCCGTTTCGCCAACGATGCGGAGGCACTCTGGAAGGCGGGAGCGCAGTATCGCAGAAAGGAACGCAGCAACAGATATTATTCTTACATCTTCAATCCTGCCGACATCTCGCAGCGATTGGATGGCAACGGAATAGACCAGTATGCCAACATCGATTGGGTTTGCAAGACTCCTTATTCTCAGGCTTCTCAGCTCAACTACGATTCCAAGGAGCACATCGGCGGAGCCTACGCCATGGTAACCATGAAGAGCGAGGTGGGCGAACTGAATGCCGGTTTCCGTGCCGAGCACACCAACCAGATTTACACCATGCTCCAGCATTTCCGCAACATGGGACAGGTGGGCGAGCAGAGCTACTGGGATTATCTGCCATCGGCATCCATCAAGTGGACGCCAACCAGGAAGATGAACGTGCGTCTCTCTTACTATCGCTCCATCAACCGTCCGGGCTTCTACGAGATAGTGCCTTATCAGATTCAGGGCGAGGAGTATCAGGAAAAAGGTAATCCAAACCTGAAGCGTGCCCGCATCGACAACATCGACCTGCGCTGGGAGTGGTTCCCAAGCAAGACCGAACAGATTCTTGCCGGCGTATTCTATAAGTATCTGAAAGACCCGATAGAGCAAGTGTTCGTAACATCGGATGGCAAGATAGGCGCCGGAACCGATGCCTACTACATGCCGGATAACCTGGGTAATGCCAAGAACATGGGATTTGAAATCGACCTCATCAAGTATATCCGCCACTTCGGAGTGAAGGCGAATTATACTTACACCCATTCTGAAATCACCACCTCGAAGCGTGAGTATCAGGAGGGTAGTGCCGAGTATAAGACGGGCGTAACCCAGACCCGTCCGCTGGTTAACCAGGCTCCTCATACCGCCAACATCTCCTTATTATATAAGGATACGGAGAATGGCTGGAACGCTCAGTTGGCCTCTTCCTTCACGGGCACCAAGCTTGCCCTGGTTTCTCCTTTCAAGGATGCCGACCAGTGGGATAAGGCGATGTTCGGTCTCGACCTAAGTGCCGAGAAGCAATTCAAGAACGGCATCTCCATCTTCTTCAAGGCAAACAATCTGCTCGATGCCAAGCGTGAGAGATACTTGAAGACCGTGAACAAGAGCAACCTGGAGTATGAGGGACAGAAGAGCGATAAGACCATCGTAGGTACTTATAAGTACGGCAGAACTTTCCTGCTGGGAGTAAGATACAAGCTTTAAAAGGTAAAAAAGTAAAAAGGTAAAAAGGTAAAAAATGAAAAAGATAAATACTTTTGCTGCTTTGCTGTTGATGGCAGCAGCTGCAATGTTCTCCACATCTTGCGAGAACGATAATATCAATCCATACGATTACGTGAATAATGGCGGTAATGGAAGTAATGAGAACCAGGGTTCTGAAAATACCTTTACAACGAAGGTGGCAGAATATCCTGCCGGTTCTGTGGTTTGGACCAAGGATACTACCCTGAGCCAGAGCGTTGAGATTCCTGTAGGAGCATCGCTCTATATTGAGCCGGGTGTAACCGTTACCTGCAAGTCAGAGGTTCAGGTGCCGGTAGAGATCGTAGTATTGGGCAATCTCTATTGCCTGGGAACCGCCGAGAAGCCAGTAGTCTTTACTTCTGATACCGGAAAGCCTGCCGATTGGGGCGGTATCATCTGCGGATATAATTCAGAAGAGGTGGTGCTCAACCACGTGGATGTGGCCTATGCTGGTGCTACTCCTACCGAGAGTTCAGCTTCTTTCCAGAACAAGCTTTTCAAGACCACCATCGATGGCGGTGTGCCAGCCTTCCACTTCTGTAATATGAACGGCAAGTTTGTGATGGCAAACAGTTTCTTCCATGACAACTACAACGACCAGACTTACTTTACCGGTGGTAATGGTGTGATTATCAACAATATCTTTGCCGATAGTGGAAATGCTGCCGATGGCGGTGAGGCCATCAACGTGAAAGCGGGTTGCAAGCTCGATGTAGCCAACAACATCATCTACAACGCCTGCACCAACGCCTTCAAGCTTTCGAATGCTGGCAATAGCGAGGTGATTCCTCTCTCTGAGATGACCGCCTATAACAACACCATCATCAACTGTGGCTGGCGCCGTTCCAAGAACAAGAAGGGTGGTTCTGTCTGGGTAGAGAAGGCAGCTAAGCCAATCTTCGTGAACAACCTCATCTACGATTCCCGTTTCGGTCTGAAGCAGCCAAAGAAGGATGGTGCTGATATGGAGCACAGCCGTCTTACTCCAAACTACTACTTTGCATCTACAGAGACTGGCGTAGCACAGATGGCGAAGGGTGCAGAGCTCGGCATCTGGTTTGATACCGACATCAAGAGTAGCGTGGCTGGTCAGCTCAACCCTCTCTTCAAGAGTTTCAAGCAGAGCGAGAAGATGAATATCAACTGCGAGATTGATAAAGTGGAGAATGGTGCTCCATTAGCATTCGACAAGAGTTGGAATTTCGATTATCAGGCAGGCAGTCCTGCTCTCTCTGGTGGTGTAACCGATTTTACTCCGCTCTTCCCTAGTGGTCTGCCATTCTTCGGTATGAAGCAGGTGAATTTCCTGGATAAGAATAACGACCAGAACTATTACTTTGCCGCCCCATTGCCAAGCGCAAGATTCGGAGCGAGATTGTAAAAAGCTATTATATATCATAGCGCGATTAAATAAAAAGAGGATGCGTGCAGGCGACAGAGATGTAGCTTGCACGCTTTTCTTGTATAATCGGTTTAGTTCAAGATAGAAACAACGTCTTTTCTTCATCTCTCTTATCTCCTTTCTTCCTTCTTCCTGTATTAATAATGTGTTAATCTCGGGAAAAGTCTTGGTTGATTATAGGATAAAATGTTCTTTAACCCTA
>JAJWAL010000090.1:0-8792 GCA_021618535.1 Segatella copri
CATCTAATCTTCGAATCTTTAACGGTTCGCAAATGTCTTCATTATCTTTTATAATCAATTTACGAATAAACTCATTATATAATTGTAGTCACGATTGATTTCTTCCATCTTTTCGCAGCTTTCCTTTGGAGAATTATTAAACTTGGTCTCAAATACTCTGGCATCTTCACCATGATGTATGGGCGTTTCTTTTATAGGTCTTGCCATATTTTTTATTATTTATTGATTAATATCTTTTGCGAAGATAGTGCCTGCAAGCGCAATGAAAAATTGTTTTCAAATAGCCGAGCACCGCCTATCTACTGCAAAGATAAGACTTTTATTCGAGTTAAGCAAGAAAATCCGGGATTTTTTGCTAAAAGTTTTGGAGTTTCGAATAAAAATATACCTTTGCAACAACATACTCACCCCACTTTCCGTTAGAACAACGCGCTCAGGATGAGGCTTTTTTATGCTTATGTACTTTGGCGTTACACTACCTATCCAGCCAGTCGGTATCTATGTCGAATAATTCAAACAATCTTCTGCAGAATTTGATTGGCACGGATACTTCGGCTTGGCTGATGAAGTCATCTTCATGGCTTCTGATATAAGCATCCATATCTTCCTCCTTTACAAGGATTGGGCCTTTGATGTTTGTGAAAATGAATGGGTAGCAGTCGTCATATTTTATATTGAAATAAAAATTCCCCAACCCTCTTGAGAAAGTAGGTTGGGGCTATTTGTTATGGTATCCAGCATAAAAGAAAAACGTTAGTTTTCGCTTTTATCAGTAGCTCAGATTTTGAACCATATCCAAAGGTAGCTGGGTCGCTTTGGCTACCTGTTCTGTTGGAAGTCCCATAGCCAGCAAACGTTGAGCAGTTTCTATGTTAGCTTCTATTCTACCTTCCCTTTTCGCCGTATCAATAGAGTTCTTGATATCCCGATATGCCATCTTGCTTGCTTCATATTCCCGAATCTCCTGTGGTGTGAATTTGGCAATCTCGGCTTCTTCGAAAAGTCGGTCAAAAACCTTGTCGCACAGCTCCTTTGGGCGTTGGGTAAGCTTATAGAGGTTCTTCAGTGCATATAGCCATTTATCATACAATGTTTCCAGTTCATCCAAAGTCTTGTCGAATTTGGCAATCTCTACATAGATAAACTCCAGCTTGTCGTAAAAAATCTTATGGGTAGCGGTATCGCACAACTGTACATGGTGGCGGATTTCCTCCTTGTCGAAGGCGTCCTCATTCATGTTGAAGTTGAGCAGCGCAACTGTATAGACATGGTTGAGTTTGAAATCCCAGTCACTCCCCTTGGGTGCCTGTTCACGGATAGGGAAAGTAGAGTAGAAGAGGGAACGATCCTTAAAATATGCCTGGTAGGCATTTTGCATTTCAACGATGAACTTCTCGCCGTTTTCTCCTTCGCAATACACGTCGAAGATAGCCTTGCGGTCGGTATAAACATCACCGACGTGCTCCGGGTTCAGATACGAAACGTCCTTAACAACCTGTCTGCCATTGAACAAGCTGTTGAGGAAGCAAATGAGCAAATCCTTGTTCATTGCTGTTCCAAAAATGCGCTTGAAGCCGAAATCGGTCAGCAAGCTGATGTATCGTTCTTCTACCTGTTTCATACGCTGTTTGTTTTATATCTTATGCAAAGATAAACTTAATATTTGTAACATCCAAACTTTTAGAGCGTTTTTTTAAAAATTTTCTTCTGCCACAGTCTTCGTTCCTATCCTGATTTATTCAGGTTTCCCTGATTTCTTCAGTAAAGGGGCGAGGAACTTATAGGTATATCCCTTCTGCTGCTTCACCATTTCTTCTGGTGTTCCGGCAAAGAGGAGCTGACCGCCGCCTCGTCCACCTTCCGGACCCATGTCGATGAGCCAGTCGGCGAGTTTGATGACATCGAGATTGTGCTCGATGATAATGACCGTATTGCCACGGTCTACCAGCTTCTGGAGTACATCCATCAGTATGCGGATGTCTTCGAAATGCAGACCGGTTGTCGGTTCATCGAGAATATAGAGCGTCTTGCCCGTATCACGCTTCGAGAGTTCGGTAGCCAGTTTTACGCGCTGACTCTCACCGCCAGAGAGGGTAGTGGAACTCTGTCCTAACCTGATGTATCCGAGACCTACATTCTGTAATGCCTTGATTTTCTGCAGAATCTGAGGAACATTCTCGAAGAAATCTACCGCCTGGTTGATGGTCATGTCGAGAACATCGGCGATGCTCTTTCCCTTGTATCTTACCTCCAGCGTCTCGCGGTTGTAGCGTTTGCCGTGGCATACCTCACAAGGTACGTAGACATCTGGCAGGAAGTTCATTTCTATGGTCTTATATCCGTTACCTTTACATTCCTCGCATCTTCCACCTTTCACGTTGAAGGAGAATCTGCCCGGCTTGTAACCGCGGATTTTTGCCTCGGGAAGTCCTACGAAGAGTGAGCGGATGTCGCTGAACACGCCTGTGTAGGTAGCAGGATTGCTGCGAGGCGTCCTGCCAATCGGACTCTGGTCTACATTCACCACCTTGTCGATATTCTCGATGCCCTCGATGCTGTCGTATGGCATCGGCTTCTTGAGCGAACGGTAGAAATGCTGCGAGAGAATAGGCTGGAGGGTCTCGTTGATGAGAGTGGATTTGCCTGAGCCGCTGACACCCGTTACGACAATGAGTTTGCCGAGTGGAAAATCAACATCCACCCCCTTGAGGTTGTTGCCCGTAGCTCCGTGAATGGTGATATGCTTGCCGTTGCCTTCTCTACGGAGAGCAGGCACCTCAATAGCCATCTTGCCGTTGAGATACTGGGCGGTGATGGTATCGGTCTTGAGCATCTCCTGGGGAGTGCCCTGGAAGACAACTTCACCTCCCTTGCGTCCCGCCTTCGGACCGATATCTACAATCCAGTCGGCAGCCCGCATCATATCTTCATCGTGCTCCACTACAATAACGGTATTGCCCAGGTCGCGAAGTTCCTTCAGACTGTTGAGCAGACGTTCGTTGTCGCGCTGGTGCAGACCGATACTCGGCTCATCGAGGATATAGAGCACGTTGACCAGCTGGCTACCAATCTGAGTAGCCAAACGGATGCGCTGGCTCTCACCACCCGAGAGAGAAGCCGACTGGCGGTTAAGCGAGAGATAATTGAGTCCCACATCCAGGAGGAAGGTAATGCGTGAGCGCAACTCCTTGATGATTTCATGAGCCACCTTAGCTTTCATCGAAGGCAGATGCTGTTCCACCTCTTCGAGCCAATCGCGCAATTCATCGATGTCGAGGCTGGCTACTTCGGAGATATTCTTGTCCCAGATTTTGAAAGAGAGCGATTCTTTTTTGAGTCGCAAACCATGGCATTCAGGACATTCGATGGTAGAGATAAACTGGTCGGCCCATTTCTTGCCCGCCGCACTCTCGTCATCCTCCATCACCTTCTGCAGGTAGTCGATGATGCCATCGTATGCGCAGAAGTAGTCGGTAGAAGTATGCACTTTTTCCTTCTCAATCTTTACGTTTTCGAGCGAACCATAGAGGATTTCCTGCATGGCATCGCCCGGAATCTCACAGATAGGTGTCTTCAGGTTGAGGTCATACTTGCTGAGCAATGATTCTATCTGCCAGAAAATCATCTGGTTCTTGTATTTGCCGAGCGGAGCGATGCCGCCTTCATGGATGCTGAGTTTATCATCGGGAATTACCTTCTTGATATCAATCTGGTTCACCTTTCCCAGCCCCTTGCAATGCGGACAGGCACCTTCGGGAGAGTTGAAGGAGAACATGTTAGGAGCTGGATCCTGATAGGCGATACCCGTTACAGGGTCCATGAGACGCTTGGAGTAGGTCTTAGCCTCCTTGGCACCTTTCTCCAGAACCATCACCATGCCGTCGCCCTGTTTCATAGCCGTTGCCACACTCTTGCGGATGCGTTCCTCATCCTCTTCCTTTACCACCAGTTTGTCGACCACAGCTTCTATATTGTGGTTTTTGTAGCGGTCGGTTTTCATATTGGGAACGATTTCGAGGATGTTGCCGTCGAGTCGTACGTAGAGATACCCCTTTCTGCGCATGCTTTCGAAGAGTTCACGATAATGACCCTTGCGCTGGCGAACGAGGGGAGCGAGCAGGAAGATAGCCTTGCCCTTATAATCGCTGAGTATCATGTCGATGACCTGTTCCTCGGTATATTTCATCATCTCCTCGCCACTCTGGTAGCTGTAGGCAGTACCGGCGCGGGCATAGAGCAGGCGGAGATAGTCGTAAATCTCGGTGGTTGTTCCCACGGTAGAGCGGGGATTCTTGTTGGTGGTTTTCTGTTCGATGCTGATGACCGGACTCAATCCCGTAATCTTGTCAACATCCGGGCGTTCCATATTACCCAGGAAGTTGCGGGCATAGGCAGAGAAAGTTTCGATATATCTGCGCTGACCTTCGGCAAAGATGGTGTCGAATGCCAGTGAACTCTTGCCCGAACCCGAGAGTCCGGTAATCACGGTGAGGGAATCACGCGGAATCTCCACATCTATGTTCTTGAGGTTGTGGACCCGTGCGCCCCATACATTTATCTTTTCTTCTGAATTCATATTCCAATTCTGCTAATTGCTGTTTGCCTAATAGTTACTGTTCTGCTCTTCGGTATAACCTCTGAGCAGGTTCACATCACGTTTGATGTTATACACCACGCCATCTGCCCCCTTCGCCTTGACGAGACAGAAGTAGACACCTTCCTTTACCGGTTTTCCACGGTAGGTGCCATCCCATCCCGTGGCAGGGTCGGTCCAATCATAGAGCTTCTGTCCCCACCTATTATATATATAGGCGTGGAACTCCTCGATGTTGCGGTAACCATCCTTGGGCTTGTAGATGTCGTTGATGCCATCGCCATTTGGTGAGAAGGCATTCGGCATGAGAAGAGAACTGACCTTGGTCGGCTCTTCAGTGTTGTCCTCTTCTTCGTCGTTGACTTCCTGAGCGTGTAATTGACACGTCAAAAGTGGCAACATGATGCAAAGTAATGCTATTTTTCGTCTCATTTCTAAAATAATTTGTGCAAAGATAATAAAAAGATGAGAGATATTGCGTCAGATGCAAGATTTTTTGTATTTTTGCAGATGAAAACATGAAATATTTGAAGATATCGTTAAAAAAATCTTGAGATATGAGACAAAAAATGAGATATTTCCTGCTGTTCGTTGGGCTTCTGCTCAGTGTCAGCATTGGCGCGCAGACTATAAAATGGCGCGACATTTACACGGTTAAGAAGAAAGATACCATCTTTGGTATCGCCAATAAATATGGATTGAGCCTTCCTGAACTGATGGATGCCAATCCGGAGATGAAGCGTGAGGGATACATGCTGCAGAAGGGAGCTACGCTCTTTATTCCATACACCAATGACCAGAAGAATCCTAATCAGGTCAACGGTCAGAAGTCGGGGAATGGGGCAACGGTTCAGAAAACTGCTACAGCTCCGGCAACCTCAAAGGCTGCTGTTGCCAGAAATGCGGTAAAGGTAGGTGTGATGTTACCTTTGCATAATGTTGATGGCGACGGCAAGCGAATGGTGGAGTATTACCGCGGTTTGCTGCTGGCTTGCGAAACCCTGAAGCAGCAGGGCGCCGATATAGATGTGCATGCCTGGAACGTTCCTATTGATGCTGATATCCGGAATACACTCTTGCAGGAGGGCGCTAACCAATGCGATATCATCTTTGGTCCACTTTATACTAAGCAGGTGGCTCCGCTGACCAACTTCTGCAAGAACTACGGCATCAAAATGGTGATTCCGTTCTCTATCAGCGGAGATGATGTAGAAAGAAACAAAGAGATTTTCCAGGTTTATCAGAGCGATGATGCGCTGAATGATGCGACCATCAAGGCATTCCTGAGCCGTTTTACCAATGTGCATCCTATCTTTGTAGACTGCAATGATTCTACTTCGAGAAAGGGCAACTTTACGTTCGGTCTGCGCAAGGAACTGGAACGCAGGAAAATCAATTATAGCATCACCAATGTGAATTCAAGTATCGATCAGTTTGCCAAGGCTTTCATGCCTTCCAAGCAGAATGTGATTATCCTGAATACGGGACGTTCGCCACAGTTGACTCAGGTATTGAACAAGCTCGACGAATTTGATGCGAAGTATCCGGGTGCAGCCATCTCGCTCTTCGGCTATACCGAATGGCTGATGTATGCCAAGTATAATCTGGAAAGATTCTATAAGTATGATACTTATATCCCTTCAACCTTCTATTATAACCCGAACTCAGCACAGACCAAGGCGCTTGAGAGCCGTTATGAGCGATGGTTCCATCAGCCGATGATGGTGGCACAGCCAAGATTCGCCATCACCGGTTTCGATCACGGAATGTATCTGATTCAGGGCGTCAAGAGATATGGCAAGAACTTTACAGGGGAGCGCCAGCAGATGACTTACCAGCCTGTGCAGACTCCACTCCGTTTCGAGAAGACCAGTAGGGGAGGATACAAGAACAAGAGTTTCCAGTTGATTCACTATACCTTTAATCATCAGATAGAGGCGGTGAAGTACTAGTTTATAGTTTACAATTTATAGTTTACAATTTATTGTTGATAATGAATAGAAATATTGGGCTGCTGATTCTGATGCTGATCTTCGGAATCCCGGTTTCGGCACAGATAGGAGAACATCGTAGTGATTTCGCCATAGGTTTTAATGGAGGCTATATGATGAGTAGCGTAGGATTCACACCCGAGGTACAGCAGAAACAGCACGGCGGACTGACGGGCGGTTTCTCGATGAGATATACCTGCGAGAAATATTTCAAGACCATCTGTTCTATCTATGCCGAGGTAAACTATGCGCAGGCAGGATGGGAAGAGGATATTCTGGATATGGAGAACAATCCGGTGATTATCACCGAAACCAAAGAGGCGATGGCTTACAAGCGTACCATCAACTATATTCAGGTTCCGATTTTTGCGCATCTGGCATGGGGTAGGGAGACAAGAGGACTGAACATATTCGTGAATGCCGGTCCGCAGTTTGGACTCTATCTGAGTGATTCGCAGAAGACCAACTTCTCGGTAGAGCACATGCCGGCAACCGACAATAACCGTGTGAGTCCGGTGGTTGCTCAGGATACGATGGCTGTCAAGAACAAACTCGATTATGGTATCGCCCTGGGTCTGGGTGCTGAATACAGTATTCCGAAGGTGGGGCATTTCCTTGCCGAAGCCCGATACTACTATGGTCTGGGAAATATTTACGGTGCTTCTAAGCGTGATTATTTCGGAAAGAGTAACTACGGACAGATTGTTCTGAAACTCTCTTATCTCTTTGATATCACCAGAACGAAGAACGTGAAACGGAAATAGACGATAATTAATAATTGATAATTAATAATGATAACGGGTTTATCATTTATGTTTTGAAAAAAAATGAGTACAACAGAAAAAATGCAGATGAAATTGAGCGACTCGAAGTCAGCTCGCTGGACCGCCCTCCTCATCGTGAGTATCACGATGATGTTCGGTTACTTTTTTACAGATGTGATGTCTCCTCTGGAGCCTCTCTTGACAGCAGCCAAGGGAGCAGAGAATGGTCTCGGACTCGGATGGAGTTCGGATGAGTACGGCTTCTTCTCCGGAGCCTACGGATACTTCAATGTGTTCCTCCTGCTTCTCTTCTTCGGTGGTCTTATCCTCGATAAGTTTGGCATCCGTTTCACAGGTATCCTTTCCACCGTCCTGATGTTTGGTGGAGCCTTGTTGAAGTGGTATGCTTTAGGTCATGAGTTTGACGGAACGGTTGCTGTGCCATTCTTTGGTACTTACAGTACACAGGTAGTAATAGCTGCTCTTGGTTTTGCCATCTATGGTGTGGGATGCGAGATATGCGGTATCACAGTGAGCAAGGTTATCGTGAAGTGGTTTACGGGCCATGAGTTAGCTCTGGCAATGGGTGTACAGGTAGCTACGGCTCGTTTGGGAACTGCCGCAGCCCTGAGTGCTTCTCTTCCTTTTGCCAAGGCAATGGGTGGAGTATCTGCTTCTGTTGCTTTGGGCGCTGTATTGCTTTGCGCTGGTGTACTGGTTTATCTGGTTTATTGCGTGATGGACAAGAAGGAGGATGCTTCTGCGGCAGCTGTAGCTACAGAACCGGAAGAAGGTTTCAAGTTTTCAGACTTGGGCGGTTTGTTCAAGACAACAGGTTTCTGGTATGTTGCATTCCTTTGCCTGATGTTCTATGCCGGTGTATTCCCATTCCTGAAGTTTGCTACCAAGCTGATGATATTCAAGTATGGTGTTGATGCTAATTTGGCAGGTCTGATTCCTGCGATGTTGCCATTCGGTACCATCTTCCTCACACCGCTCTTCGGTAGTATATACGATAAGTATGGCAAGGGTGCTACGCTGATGATTATCGGCAGTTGCCTCCTGACCTTTGTGCACGTCATGTTTGCCCTGCCAATCAACTCATGGGTGCTTGCCATCGTACTGATGCTCATCCTGGGTATCGCGTTTGGATTGGTACCATCAGCCATGTGGCCATCTGTGCCAAAGATTATCCCAATGAAACTCTTAGGAACTGCATATGCCCTTATCTTCTATATCCAGAACATCGGATTGGCTCTCATTCCTGTATGGATTGGTAAGGTGAACCAGGCTAACACGGGTGCTGATGGTGTTATCGACTATACCCAGACGATGACCATCTTTGCAGCCTTCGGTGTGATTGCTATTATCATCTCTTTCCTCCTCTTGTTTGAAGATAAGAGAAAGGGATACGGATTGCAGAAGCCTAATGTGAAATAAGTG
>JAJWAL010000090.1:8892-12558 GCA_021618535.1 Segatella copri
AAGTGTAATTTTTAAAAGAAAGGAAATAACCATGAATGCGACACCTGAATCATTGATTAAGGACTATGCTGACCCGATAGAGCAGCAGGAGATTGACAAGTTTGTATGTTCAGAGATGGGCAGACAGATACACCGGTATATCAAGGGTATGTCGGGTACCAAGCAAGCTATGTTGAAATTTGAGGAAAGGCTAGCCAGCCTCTCTGTACCAGAGAAGGAGAAGGCGATAGCCAAGTATATTGATCTGAACCGAAAAGCATTGGATGGTCTTGACTTGAAGATGATTCTGGTCCGTTCGGTAGCCAACTATTGTGACACCTTCCAGTATATGCTGGATTTTGTGAACGATAAGCGCAAGATGGTTTTCTATTACCAGCGCATCAAGGCGAAATACATTCAATATCATGAAGTATTTGAGCAGGATGGAAAGTTCGGTATGAAAGATCATCAAGGCAACATCTTACTCTCGCCAACTTATGATTTCTTGCGCACTTGCTACATTTATAATGATGACTTGAGCATCATGCCGGTAATAGCTGAGAAGAATGGCAAGATGGGACTGGTAATGCCGGATGGTAACGATACGGTAGTGGCGGATTTCCTTTACGACGAAATTTGCTTGCGTGATGAATATCCTTACTTCGAAGCATCCCGTGAAGGTATCAGTGGCTTTATTGATAAGTTTGGAAACTTTGTTAATAGTTAACAGTTTATAGTTAATAGAGAAAGGGCAATCAGATTGGGATGAACCAACTGATTGCCCCTTTTTACTTTCGTTGCTATGAGCAACTTGGTTTTATCTATTTTTCTCTCGTCTTCAAAACCTAGTGAAGAAAAGCAAAAGAATTCTTCACTCTTCGTTCTTCACTCTTCACTTAACTTATCCCAAGTATTTCATCAAGATTTTGATCTTACCGCTATCACGGAGCTTGATGATACTCTTTTCGCGAATCTGGCGAACACGCTCACGGGTAAGGTTGAACTCGCTACCGATTTCCTCCAAACCCTTCTCGTGGCAACCGATACCATAGCAGTAGCACAGAATCTTGCGCTCACGGTCTTTCAATACAGAGTTGAGAACTCGGTCAAGCTCGCTCGCCATAGATTCGAAGTCAACGCCCTTATCGGTACGGCTGTCATCACCCGAAGCCATCACGTCGACCATAGCATTGTCGTCATCATCGCTACCGAATGGAGCGTCGATACTCATGTGGTGATTGTCTGCCTTGATGGTCTGGTCGATTTTGCTTTCTTCCATCTTTGTGATTTGAGCGAGCTCAGCAACAGAAGGTTTGCGCTGGTTCTCCTGCTCAAACTTACTGATTTCTGCACTAATCTTACTCAATGCACCTACCTGGTTCAAAGGCAGGCGAACGATACGGCTCTGCTCAGCAATAGCCTGCAGGATGCTCTGACGAATCCACCATACGGCGTATGAGATAAACTTAAAGCCGCGGGTCTCGTCAAACTTTTCAGCAGCCTTTACCAAACCGATGTTACCCTCGTCGATGAGGTCGGTAAGAGAAAGACCTTGGTGCTGATATTGCTTAGCAACAGATACAACGAAACGAAGGTTTGCTTTTACCAATTTCTCCTTGGCACGTTCTCCCTCACGACCGCCTTTGCGAATCTTCTGGGCAAGTTCGATTTCTTCATCGATAGAGACCATAGGCTCTCTACCAATCTCCACCAAGTACTTGTCGAGTGCTTCACTGGAACGGTTGGTTATACTCTTACTAATCTTAAGTTGTCTCATAAATATCCTTTTACCTTTCTATTTAGAATTTTTTGAAGTATTTTTGTGTATCCCGAAACCTCCTCATGGTTTCGGGGTGCAAAGGTACGAAAAAAAATGCAATTACGTTGTAATATAAACGGATTTTTTTAATCTGATTTGTCTGTTTTTTAGATTTTTAGCCGGTTCCTAGTAGAAAAATGCTATGTGAAGTGCGCTTTTTGGTGCAATAAGTTTGAAATATGGAATAATTTATGTATCTTTGCACAAAAATTGCGAGAAAAGAATAACTAAATAATAAAATAACAACAAAACAAAAAATTATGTTTGAGAATCAACCAAAAGGTCTGTGGGCCTTAGCTTTGGCAAACACGGGTGAGCGTTTTGGCTATTACACCATGCTTGCTGTGTTCTTGCTTTATTTGCAGGCCAATTTCGGTTTTGAAACTGGATTGGCAAGTACTATTTATTCTACATTCCTGATGATGGTTTATTTCCTTCCTATCATCGGTGGTATCGCAGCCGACAAGTTTGGCTTTGGACGTATGGTTACCACAGGTATCTTCATCATGTTCATTGGCTATCTTGTTCTCTCACTTCCTCTTGGAAAGGAAACCGTTGCCGTTGCTGCTATGGGTATTTCACTTATTCTCATCGCTTTGGGAACCGGCTTGTTCAAAGGTAATCTGCAGGTGATGGTAGGCCGTCTCTACGACGAGCCACAGTATGCCAGCAAACGTGATTCCGGTTTCTCACTCTTCTATATGGCTATCAACATCGGTGCTATGTTTGCTCCTACTGCTGCCATCAAGATTATGAAGTGGGCGCAGGAGAGCCTGAGCGTGTCGGTGGAAGATTCATACCACTTCGCTTTCGCCGTGGCTTGTGCTTCACTGATTTTCAGTATCGCTATCTACTATGCCTTCAGCTTTACATACAAGCATGTTCTTGCTTCTGAGACCAAGAGTAAGGATGATAAGACTTCTGCCAAGGAGACAAACGAACTTTCTAAGGCTGAGACCAAGGAGCGCATTATCTGCCTCTGTCTCGTATTCGCTGTGGTTATCTTCTTCTGGATGGCTTTCCATCAGAACGGTAATACATTGACACTCTTTGCCCGCGATTATACACAGAAGACTTCAGAGGGGCTGCAGTCAATGGCGTTCGATGTTACCAACCTCGTAGCCTGCATCTTCGTGGTCTACGGTTGTTTCGGTCTGGCACAGAGTAAGACTGGCAAGGGTAAGGGCATCTCTCTTGGCGTAATAGTTGCTGCCATCGCTTTCCTCTTCTACAAGTACAGCAACCTTGAAGGTTCCGTAGATGTTGAGGCTCCTATCTTCCAGCAGTTCAACCCATGCTATGTAGTGGCATTGACACCAGTGAGCGTAGCTTTGTTCTCATGGCTCCACAAGATTGGCAAGGAGCCTACATCGCCTGAGAAGATTGGTTTGGGTATGCTCGTTGCTGCTCTCGGTTTCGTATGGATGGCTGTAGGTTCTATGGGTTTGGAGCTTCCTTTGACACAGGGCGATCCTGCTACAGAGGGTACACGTGTAAGTGCTAACCTCCTCATCTCTACATACCTCATCCTTACATTCGCAGAGCTTCTGCTTTCTCCAATTGGTATTTCATTTGTATCGAAGGTAGCTCCTCCAAAGTATGCTGGTTTGATGATGGGTCTCTGGTTTGGTGCAACAGCCATCGGTAACCAGTTGGTTATGATTCCTGGCATCATGTGGGGTCAGAACTTCAACCTCATTGCCATCTGGGGTGTTCTCGCAGGTATCTGTCTGGTTTCAGCTCTCTTCATCTTCTCTATCATCAAGAAGTTGAATCGCGTAAGCTAATGGAAGCATTAATTATGACATTGGCTGGTACTGGAGTAGTAGCTTTGGTATTAAATATTTGGTTAAGTACCAATTTTTGTT
>JAJWAL010000091.1:0-12358 GCA_021618535.1 Segatella copri
TCTTCTAAGTCGTTGATTGAAAGAATGTTTTTCGGTTTTCTGTGTCTCTTATATAAAGATTCAGAAAAATTGGTTCATTTTGGTTCATTTTACATAATCCCTCTTTTTATTCTTTTTTGCAGCTCATAGGACTGCCAGTATTTTGGCGTTGGCATCATCTACTTCTGAGCTTTTGATGGAACGGAGATAGATTTGTGTGGTGGTTTCGGAATGATGTCCCAATGCCTCGCTGATGACAGAGATAGAGATATGATTATCTCTTGCCGTCGTTGCCCAGGAATGGCGGGCAACATAGAGGGTGAGCTTGCCCTTGATGCCTATCGTAGCTCCAAACTTTCTGAGGTGGTAGGAGATACGCGCTTCCGCATTGTGATATAGGCGTGCCTCATCCTGCTTTTTGTCAATAGTTTTGTTCTGTCTTTTGTTTCCATCATCAGCAAGGAAAGGAAAGAGATAAGATGAGGAGGCGGTCTGCGCCTGATACTTTTCCAACAACTCCTGCATCTCCTTCTCCCATCGGATGGTGAGACGCTGTCCTGTCTTTCTTCTTGTATAATGAAGATAACCGTCCTTGAGGTCAGATTTGCGGAGATGAGCCAGGTCGATGAAAGAAATACCACGCAGATAGAAACTCATCAGGAATGTATCTCTTGCCATCTCTTCCTTGGGAGTGAGATCCTTGACAGATTGCAGACTCTTGATCTGGCTGACATTCTCTGTAGGTATGGCTCTCTTGCGAGTTTGGGCAATACCGGTATAGACATCCGAGAAGGGATGCTGCTGTGGCGTCAGTCCCTTTGCCACCGCTTTGTTGTAGGTGGCACGGAGGATGCGGAGATAGAAGGAGCTGGTGTTTTTGCATACCTCCGCCGTATGATGCAGGTACGCCTCATACGAGCGCATCACTTCTGCATCTATCTCTTTTAGGGCAATATCCTTGTTGTCACGGTATCGCTTAAAGCTGTTGAGGGTTGCCTTGTAATGCAGCGAGGTGCGGTATTGCCCGTTCTTCAGCAACAGGGCGATGAGGAGGTTCATGAACTGGAATAAAGACTCTGATGTTTTCTTGTTTCTTGCCATAACGATTGTGTATTTATGAAGTTTATTAATATATGATAGAGGCAACTCTGTCTCTATTCAAGAAACAAATATCAAGCAAATAAAACAATTTAACCATGTTATTTTCCTATTCCGTTGTGGCAGTTGACCCGATTTCGTTGTGGCAGTTGACCCAATTCTGTTGTGGCAGTTGGCGCATTTTCATTGTGGCAGTTGGCGCATTTTCGTTGTGGCAGTTGGCGAATATTTCCTATAATTGTCAGTATTTGCACAATACAACGATTGATGGCGCAAAATTACAAAATCGCCTCTATCGTATAGAGGTAATCATTATTACAAAAAAAACTCCGAAGAACCAAGATTGATTCTTCGGAGTTTTTTGTACACCCTTAGGGATTCGAACCCTAGACCCACTGATTAAGAGTCAGTTGCTCTACCAACTGAGCTAAGGGTGCCTCTGCTAAAAGCTTTGTTTTCAAAAGCGAGTGCAAAGGTAATACATTTTTCTGAAACCACCAAACTTTTATGGATATTTTTTGAAAAAATCTTTCATTTTATCCATCATGGTTGGTTGATGAAAGCATTATTCCTTCAGCCAACCACCTATCAGACTGATGATTTCCTGTCTTGTAGGCTCTGGGAACGACAAGATGCGAGTTTTGTGCGAACCGCCATGACACATATAAACATGCAGGTTCTTCTTGTTCTTGGTGAAAGGCAAGCCATAAATGCCCGAAGCTCCCCATGGGTCGATATCACCATAAATATAAACCATCTTCGGATCATTCTTGGTCAGGAACTCTACCGTATGATTATAGAGTACTGGCGAGAACTTCACGTTTTCTGCTCCCTTTGGTACCATCAGTTTCTTCAGATAGCCTTTAGCTGTCTTGATACTGAGGTATTTCTTGAATGGTTTGGTATAATAGCCGTAATAACCCAACTCCCGAGCTGCCTGCACATCAAACGAGGCTGTGGCATTATAATTGGTGAAATAGTCAGGTTCACACATGTTGATCCAGTAATCAAACACCGTCTTGTCATCTGCCTCTCTTGCAGGAATCTTGTTGATGTCTTCTCCCCACTGCCAGAAAGCAAAGGCGTATTCGAATACAGAGTAATCAAAAATCTCTGCCAGCGGAGCATTGAATACATATTTCTTATCGTTGCTATATTTCTCGAACATTGGCAGCAACGCAGCCTTTCGCTTGAAGAGGAGCAACTGGAAATCGAGCACCTTCTGTCGGTTTTCCTTGGTTGATACCTGATATTGCAGGAACTTCTCATGTCGTCCATCCTCCACACCCTTGTTGAGCGGAGCTACGTATGGCACAGAAATATCTACATCATCAGGGAAGTAAGAACGGTAGAACATCGTAGTCTGTCCACCCTTGCTGATGCCTGTAGCAATCCATTTTCCCTTGTACATCGCATGCAGGGTCTGGTTTACATGATGCAGATCATAGAGCGAATTCTCAACGGTAAGATAATCCCAGTTGCAAGGACTAGGCATCGACTTGTCGAAATAACGGTACTCTACGGTAATGATATTCGTATCGAAGAGTTTGGAAAGTTCTTCAATATATCCTTCACGCAGCGCATAGTTGGCATTATATCCTTCTGTCACGAGCACGGTAGGACGGTCGAATCCTCTATGGCAGAGCACTACCCTCTGTTCGAAATAGCCCTTGGATGCATCCTTGGCATCGAGCTGCTGCTTGATAAAGAACACATACTTTTCCGGGAATTGCGTACTTTTCAGCGTTTCCACGTTACTTACTCCAGGCAATGCAGCCAGTTGCTTACCAGCCACGCCCAGTTCTGCCGCCAGCATCTGCAATGGCAGGATGAAGAGCAGCAGCATCAATTTCAAAAATCTCAGTTTCATCTGATTCTCTCTTTTTATTTATTATATTCTAAAATTCAAGATTGCAAAATACATTCTATATGTTTTCTAAAATCAGAACAAGAATCCTGCATTGATATAGAATCCTACATTCTTACCCAAGCTAGAATAATTAGCCTGAATGCTTACCGGACCCAATACGAAATCATAGGATGCCCGCAAGGCTCCTCCCCACAAATCATCACCGATGAGAATATAGGAAAACTTGCGGGCTTCCTTGCCATACTCTCCCAGAGCGGTAAGATAGAACTTTCCTTTCACCCGATAGCGGAAACCTAGCTGACCAGTCACCACATTGCGCTCCAGCAGATGAACATGCTGCGCACTCTCCCATGCCACCTGCCAAGGCAGATAGTAACCGTCAGCTACTCCACCTGCATAATTCTGATAAATGGCTGGTACGGAACTGCCAAACAAGAAGCGGCTCTTGAGCTTAGGAAGCAGATAGAATCTGGAATTGAGACGTACGGCACATTCTCCTTGAAAAACAGCTTCACCGAAAGGATTACCATCAGTATAATGTATTCCGTCATCCGTATGCAGAATGCCCTGAACCTGAATGCGGCTGCCACGGGTCGGGAAATAGCGGCGGTCGTAAGTATCCATCACAACAGATGCAAAGTAGTTCAGAAAATGGTCTGACGAACGTGTCTGGATGCTTCCGTCGCGTTCGAACATATCAGAATGATAATGATAATAATCAAACTGCACTCCCGATTTCAATCTGAAATTACCGATATCGCGGGTATAGAATCCAGCGAAAGAATGCGAAAGAAACTCCAGGGCATCCAACTTATGCTTGTCCGCATAAAGGTCGAAATCATAATGAGCCATACGATAGGAAATGCCTATTTTCGCTCCGAAAAGGTTGCCATAGGCATATTTCATTTCCAGATATGGATTACGGGAAATGCGTCCTGCAAAGGCATAGTGATGACGGGTAGAAAACTGCTGGTTATTGGATATCTGAGCTATGACGCTCGCCAGATCTTGTGTATCAAAACGTGCACCTACACTGATTCTTCTGGATTCGTTGGGTTCCAGCATGAATACCAGGTCATAAGGTTCCTCGTTAGATTGTCTGTATTCTACACGCGAAAAGATATTCAGTCCCCTGAGCATGGCAAGTGTGCCATCTATCTCCTCAGGACGGACTTCCGAATTCTCCCGTAGAGCAATTTTCTTTCTAATCCACTTTTCTTCCTCTCCGCTGATGCCTTCTATCTGGATGCTTCCTATATGATAGGCTTCCGTCTGAGAAGGTTTCTGCAGTTTGATGCGTTTATCCTGTAATGTATCATCAGAGGCTACAGAATCACAAGCATCAGCATAGATATACTTTCTCAGAGCCATCAGTTCATCCCACTTCTGGCGGGCAGCCTGTTCTCCTCGCTGTATCATGGTATCAATGGCTTCAGATTGGAAACTGGCTGCCGAATAACCTTTCAGAGAAGGATTGATATAAAGATCGGCTTCAGCCATATTCTTCCGGTATTTGTTCTGCCCCATCATACTTATGAGCTGTTCTACAACAGAAGAAGCCGATTTCAGCTCTTCCTTCTTCTTCCAACCGGTACTCAAATCTACACAGATAATCACATCCGCTCCCATTTCCTTTGCCACATCAACCGGCAGATTGTTCAAGGCGCCGCCATCCACCAGCATCTTCCCTTTCCATTCTACCGGAGCAAACACACCCGGTATCGACATGCTGGCACGCATCGCCAATGGCAACGAGCCCGATGAAAACACGACCTCCTTGCCTTCTACCAGATCTACCGCCACGCAACGGTAAGGAATAGGTAGGTTGGAGAAATCATCCACCTGATGATACCCCACGGTAAGTTTAGAGAAAAGGTTAAAGATATTCTGCCCCTTCACATAACCGGTTGGCAACGAAACCTTCCTCTCTTTGGAAAGAGGAATATGAACGATATATTTCTCTCTTTCTTCTTTAGAAAGAAAAGTCTCCGATTCACGTTTCACCTGGTCGCTCAAAAGGAAAAGCCAGTTCTGGTTACGGTAAAGGCTGTCGATATCAGCAGCATCGTAGCCGATGGCATAGAGTCCGCCCACGATGGCACCGATACTGGTCCCGGCAATATAATCTACAGGAATATCAGCCTCTTCCAGCACCTTGAGCACACCTACTTCAGCCGCACCCTTGGCACCACCTCCACCCAACACGAGCCCCACCTTCTTGCGTGGCTGCTGGGCTTGCAGAGGAGTATGAGCAAAGAAGCAGCAGAATAAAACCAAAAAACATAATATCTTATCTCGATGTACCATCATATTGCTCCTTTTTAAAATGAATAACTGACACGGCAAATACTCTTCACTCTTCACCAACCTCTCCGGAATACCGATAAACAGGGCGGTTGGTGGGGGTGAAGAGTTCTCTGAAGCTCTTCACCCACTCTTCACCACTCTTCACCTAAATACTTTTTCAAGAATCCGACAGAAAAGAGAAGAATGATATTTCTTTTCCTCCATATTTCTTTCGCTTATATAGTTCTAATGATAATCCTTTCTTTCTATCCTCCTGGCTCGCAGGTTCAGCTTACTAGGGTCTTGGCGCATATACCAGAGATCCACAATTCGTACAAGATTTGAATCTTCATCATAGAAATAGATAATCTTGAAGTTCTTCATGATGATGGCGCCACGATACTTTTGCCATTTCTGCAATTCAGGAACAAAAGGATAGCCAGTCGGCATAATTTCCAAACGATGCCTAATCTTCTCATACTCAGCATTCCAATTCTTCACCGTTTTCCTTCCAAATTCAGAAAGTGCATATGCCACACACTTTTGAAATTCTGCAAGAAAAAGCCTTTCAACTTTTATTTCTACTATTTCCATCCCGGTATTGCCTTTCGCATCTGCTCTTCAAATTCATCTATGGAAATCCAATAGTCAGGATCATCCAAGTATTTCTCTACCTCTTCACAATGCTCCATCACCTGCTCCAGCGAGCGCCCCATAGGATAGGAATCGGTATCGTAAGCCTCATCCCATGATACGGATGATGCTGATGCAGCCGAACGATAAGCAGGCGATGGCTCACAAACCTTATCCCCTGCTACCTTAGATTCATCGATATGATATTTCTTTTCCTCCATATTTCTTTCGTTTTTAAAGTTCCACGTTACTTATTGGTGCAAAAATACGAAGAAAGATTGGAACTCGCAAGAAAAACTTATAGAAAATGGCTGAGGACACTGAAATTTAAAGGATTATGCAGATAAATTCCCCACGCAAAGAACAAAATAAAGCCAGCCTTCTCCTGCAAAAAGGCTGGCTTTATTTATCATTATTGCAGCATTTGCTTCATTTGCAGCAAATGCTCTTACATATCAAACAGATTACCCGTTGCCACAGAATACGATACCTTGCACTGGTTGCAAATATCAGTAATCGTAGCGCCACTTCCACTCAACGAGTAGAACACGCTCTCGCCTATTAAAACATACTCCCAGGTGCGGTTCATTCTATCCTTAGACTCCAACGCGTTGATTTTCTTTATCCACTCGATGGTTGCCGTCTGTTTCTGACGCACGTTCACGTCATCTACCTTGTCGTCGCCCTTGGTTTCAATCAGATAAACCTTATCAGCCGTAGCCACGATGAAATCAGGATGATACGTTGCCATCAAGCCATCCTTCCTTACATAGAAGATGATGGCGAAGGAATGGCCACTCTCATTAATCTTCAGAAATCTTTCTACCTCGGCATCCCTATTCAGAAACTCAATGAATGCCTTTTCCAAACCTCCACCATGAGATGGATAACCTAGTCGGGGATAGATGCACTTCTGTACCTCCATGGAATAAGACTCTCTCATCTTGATGGCTTTGAGCGAAGAGAAATCTGTATGGTTCACCTCAGCATCTACCGTAGTCAGGCGGTTCTGCATTTTATAGATTGCCACCGCAAACTGCTCTACGATATGCTTCGTCACGATGCCATCCTTCGCCAGTAATATCTTCCAGTCGCTTCCCTGGAACGGGTCGAAAGACATGGTGAAAAGCCTCTTACGGATGTACCAGTCCATCACCTGCACTGTTTGGGCACCATTAATCTGAATTGTTGGGAAGCCCTGTCGGCGACAGTTCTCAAAGCGCAAGGTTACTACCTTCAGCAACTTCTGCAGATATTCATTATATCCATTGGCATTGAAGAGATTAGCCGTTACCTTATACTTACCAAAGGTAGTCTTTGTCAAAGATTCCTGCGATACGAAGGTCTCCCCCTCCTTTGCCAGGAACTTACGGAGCAAAGACAGCGGATACATCGTGAATGGCTGTAAATCATCTAAATCTATTTCTGTATCTTCCAACTCTTCTAAAGAATCATGCAGAATAACCGGCCATTGGAAATCATACTTTTCGTAATCCTCACGAAGTCCTACGGTCAGAATATCTCCAGTGGCACCTCCGGTACCCACGTCGCCTTCATCCACAGCCACCAAGCCTTGATCCTGCAAATCATCATAAAACTTGATGAAAGCCGGATGCTCTACGATAGACAAGGTATCGATATAGGTGCGGGGAGGCTGATGGTTCTTCAACACTCTCAAACGGTCTTCACGCTTGATGTCGATGTAGTCTGGCTCTCGCCACATCAGTCGCAAACCTCTACCCACCAACTGCTCCAGCAGGATTGGTGCCTGCGAAGAACGCAGCGGAACGAGCACGCAGATGTTATTGACATCGAAACCCTCACGGAGCATCAATACCGAGATGACCACCTTCGGACTCTTATACCTATCTATATCGAAGAGCTTCTTCTTAATTTCCTGCCATTCCTCGTCCTTCACCTCGCCCTGCTTGTTGCTGTCGATGGTAACGATGTCTTCATCTTCAAGACCTTCCGACTTCAGAAATTCCTCTACAAAAGGAGATACCGTGGTGTCCTGGCAGACGATGAGCATCTTCGGGTTCTTAGACGCATCATTCTTCAGAAATTCTTCTTCCAGTTTGTTCAGCTTGGTCAATCCTGCACGGAGCATCATGCGCTGACCCTCGCTCAGCCCTACTACCTTTCCCTGCTCATCACGCTCGGCGTTGTAATCCAGGTTCTCCAGGTCGGTAAGTTCCTGCCGACGGTCGAGCAGCAACAGTTTCACCAGTCCCTGCTTCATCGCCATAGGCAAGTCAAAGTCAACAATGATATGCGGGAAGAAGAGTTTCACCTGCTTCTCTCCGGCACCCTTTGTATCAAAAGGAGTAGCAGAGAAGTCCACCTGTATGAATCTTGTACCCTTGGTGGCACTGAT
This sequence comes from Segatella copri, assembly GCA_021618535.1. Taxonomy (GTDB): domain Bacteria; phylum Bacteroidota; class Bacteroidia; order Bacteroidales; family Bacteroidaceae; genus Prevotella; species Prevotella copri_O. The sequence continues at coordinate 8,244 of JAJWAL010000091.1, forward strand.
GGCATTCAGGCCTCTTTGCCATTCCACCTCCTCGGTTTCGCCATTACGCTTGATTTCGTGAATATGATGAGCCTCATCATTGATTACCATCAAATCCTTTAAACCAGCCAGATATTCCAGTTCGGTGCCACCCAGGGCACGGCGGTCGAGCATGCCGAGGTCGTTGCCAGCCGATTTGCCCGGACGGATAGGCAGCAGGTCGCTGATGATTTCTGCGGGTGTCACCGTGCTGGAATCGTCCACCTCCTCATCCTGCTCCTTCTCTTCCATCTGATTTTCAAACAGATGCCAGTTGGTCAGGGCAATCAGTCCCTCGCCGGTGGTCTTCCTGCCGATGCCATCCTCCTTGGTCACCACATTGTTCTGGATAAACGAAAATACCTCGTCACGATAACGCTCGGGGATAAACACCTCCTGGTTCATGTAGTAGTCGTTGGTCTGAGGGTCGCGATATTCCTCGTCTCGCTTCTTTCTGCCGCAGAAGGCATCCAGCAGGCGGTCGTAAACTATCAGACCCGGAGCCACAATCAGGAACTTCTGCGTAAATCGTCCGCTCTCCACATCCTCGTGCCGGGCATTCAGCATCTGCCAGATCAGCAGGGCATGCATCACCCACGTCTATCCCGTGCCCGTTGCCATCTTCACTGCATACTTAGGCATCTGATATTTAGGCTTGGCAAGCTGAGCCAGGTCGGCCCTATCCATCAGTTCCGGAATGATGCCCTGATAGGCATCCATCACGCAGTTTTCTCCCATCACTTCGTGCAGATAGATGATATTGAGGATAGCCTGTCGCTGACCCTCATGGAAATTTCTCACACGCTCGTTACAGAAACCCTCTCCAAACCAATAGTTTAAGAGCGAGGCGGTGGTTGGGGTCACCTTCTCCAGCATCTCCCCACTCTTCCAGGCTGCATTGACCACATCGGTGAGTCGATGCGCCAGTTCCAAAGATATATTACTTGAATTGATAGCCATAGTCGTAATCTCCTATTCGTTCTTAACACTAACACTTCACATCCAGGATCACCTGACTCTCGAAACCGAACACATCCACCGCCTTGACGCAAACCTTTCGCTCGTCCTTATGCGGCATGGCAATTCGGGTGGAATATACGCAGTGCAGCGGGTCGCTGTCGTTATCCACGTTTTCACGATAATCCTGCCAGGTGCTTCTGAAGGTATCTCCGTCATAATCAGGGTCGATGCTCCAATATTCTATCAGCGAGAGAGGGTCCTGCTCCATCACCTGCTGCAACTTCTCCTTGTCCTTATCATCCAGCGGGATATTATCTGGCGAGAGCAGCACATAGTTATTGAGACTGATGTCGAGTTCATCCTCGCCATTGCCGTTCATGGTTACTTGCACTGGGTTCACCACCAGATACTGTAAAGAAGAGAAGCGCACGGTTTTGTCGGCGATGAGTTTCTTGAAACCCTTCTTAGATAGCTTGTCGAGCAAATCGGGCGGAATCACCAGCACCTCTACATTGCTGTTCTTATATTTCTCGATGGCTTGCGAGATGTCGAAGGCGAAGTTCCAGCCGAGCACGATGACCTTATCCCAGTCGCCGCCAAGCAGAGAAGCCTTGGCTTCTACAGCACGGCGAACGGTAGCGGCAGTGGTAAGGCGGTTAGGACTATCCACCATCACCAGGTTTCGGGTGCCCTTAACGTAACCAAAGTTTCTGTCGCTCACCTGTTCTGGAGAGAATGGTAAGGCACCGAAGAGGCCTAAGACTACCTGAGAGAGATCGCCCACTCGGCGGAGTTTCTTGTTGTTATGGAAAGCCTCTTTCTGATAGTCGCCGATGCTCTGATAGAGGAACGGATTTACCTCCTGGTCGATGAAGCGCTTGCGCATGACGAGGGATGCCGGCTTTCCGATATCGCAGGTAATCCAGCGACGACCAAGCTTCTCGGCTACTGCTGCTGTAGTACCGCTGCCACCAAAGAAATCGCAGACGAGGTCACCTTCGTTGGAAGAAGCCTTGATGATACGTTCGAGGAGGGCTTCGGGCTTTTGGGTGGCGTAGCCGACTCTTTCTGTCTTATTTTTAGGATCTACAGCTTTTAAATCCCAAACAGAATCTATTGTATTTCCTTCTATTTTTAAAATAACATCATTTGGCCCTGGCTTACGATGATTTTCCTTGACAAAACGAGAGTAATAGCCCTTAAAACGACTATCATTTTCCGGATAATTAGCTCCTGTTATCTCATTATTTTCATTCAAATAATCGTTCCATCTAGTAAAATCTATAGTCTCCTCTGCATTATCATCTTTCAATAGATGAAAAACTGGATTATCACCCTTGGAATAAATAAATATATTATCATGTTTTCTAGGAAAATAGCTCTTTACTTGACCTTGAAATGTCTGATAATGCCATATAATTTCATTTCGAAACTTATCTTTTCCAAAGATTTCATCCATTACTAATTTTACATATGCAGCAACATGCCAATCAATATGGACACAAATAGTTCCTTTATCTGACAACAACTCTTTCATCAACACCAATCTTTTATAGATCATTTTCAGATAAGAGATAGTTCCTTCTTCCCAAGTATCAGCATAAGCAAACTGCTCGATAATAGTAGGCTTCTGTTGTAAATTCAATCCAGGTAAAACAACCTTCGTTCTATAATCCGCCTTAGAATCAAATGGCGGGTCGATGTAGATCAAATCCACTTTGCCTCTTAAAGAAGGCAAGCCCGTCTGAGGGTCTCCTGCAAGCAGCGCCTGCATGGTCAGGAGATTATCACCATACACCAGACGGTTCATCCAACTCCCCCCATCCAGGGCGGCATTGAATGCATTAGGGATATTGGGAACTTGTCCACGGAAGAATCCGGAGACATCCTTGCGAGGCAACACCAGCTCATTGGTTTGCAACCCAATGCGTGTGCCACAGCTCAATCGCTCGATGATGCGCTGAGCCTCTTGCCTACCTTCGCTTGCAATGCGAGGTAGCTCTTCAATCAATGATTTTGCCATAGCATTAAAGCTTAAATATAGTTTTAATGCGTAGCATGCTATTCTTTAAAACGAAGACTCCACCAAGCACCCAAACGCAAGAACGTGGACAGTTCAACTCATCCACGTTCAGAGGTACTTGGCGGAAACCTATGTATACAGACAAGTCGAACGCCCACGTATATCGCAGGCGCTCGCACATTTATTCATGTATACATTCTTTCCACCGCCAAGTTTCCTGAACGTTTATCGAATAAACAGCAAACGCTATTATTTTAACCCACAAAAACAGACGTCATCACCCTGAGGCGAATCAATCCATTTGCAAAGATACTGCAAAAATCAGAGATAACAAAAAGATTCGCCACCTTTTTTATATTATCCCCCATTTTTTCTTGCGAAACCAAAATATTTATCATATCCTTACAGAATGAAGAAGAGACAAAAAAGAGGTAGACTAGAAAGGTGGACTAGAAAACAGAAAGGTGGACCAGAAACAAGAAATATCCTTTGCAACCTATCGCCAGTTATAGGAACAACAGCCAAATTTACTTTACAATACCGACCTCTATTCTTGGATTTATGTGGCTATTTTTCAATCTTATCCTCGAAAAAGTGTATAATTTAACATTTGTTATCATCGAAAAAGTGTGTATTTTCCTTATTTTTATCATCGAAAAAGTGTATCTTTACAGCAGAAATATTTAAAATACAGACAGTTACGAAAAGATAGCTATCTAAGCAGTTCCAGAATTTCAGAAAAATCAAGACAAAAAAACTCAATATTACTAGATTTCTGACAAGCGAGTAAGACTTGGATTAAGCAACACCTAGGAGAAAAGGAATACAAAACCTGTACGCAAAGGGTGCAGGGCCCTACGTGCCCGTTCCCTGGCCCAATTCATCAAAGACAACCCAGGGCTTAAAGGATTACGCATCTCCATGAAAGGATACGTAGATCAAGACTGGATGGAAAATATCCCTCTCATAGCCATTGACACATATTTCAAGAGATGATATTAAAAAGAGCAGAAGCAATCACGGAAATACTCTTCACTCTTCACCTTCCCCTCGGAAACCCCGATAAACAGGGCGGTTGGCGGGGGTGAAGAGTTTATGGCAGCTCTTCACCCAC
>JAJWAL010000092.1:0-12086 GCA_021618535.1 Segatella copri
CCAGCTTTGGCATCATCATACCAGACCTTTGATACGGTTCCATGCGCTACCTTGTTGACCTTGTAGAGATCTGCCTTTCCACCGCCTACCAAGAAATAGTTGGAAACGTTGGCGATGTCACGCACGGTATAGACGTTGAGATGGTCGGTAACACTGGCGCCATCCACCATCATTGTATAGCTATAAAGCTCTGGTGCCAAAGGAGCAGTGGTTGTAAAAGACCATACCCCCTTCTCATCCTTCTTCAAATCGGCTACTCCAGGCATATCATACTTACCCATCGGGGTATCTATTTTCTTGGTTGGCAAGAAGTCACCTGTTATCTGTACTTTTTGAGCCCCTGGTGCCATGCAGCGGAAAGTAACGGTCTTGTCTGCATGAATCTCAGGAGAGAGAGGCATCTGTCCCCCGAACAAGGCTTGCTGTCCGAAGGCAGAACCACAAATCGCACACAATGTTATTGCTAATATCGAAAATCTTTTCATTGAATATAACGTTTTATTTTTTAATTTATTACTTGGCGATGGCAGCAAACTTAATCTTAAACGATCCCTTGCCAGCCGATCCATCCACACCACTCTGGGTTTCAAGGTCAGCGCCCTCGAATGAGAATAAGTCTTGGCCCTCTGCATCCTTAGCGGTAGAGATGATGATCTTACCTGCCGTGATGTATTGTGCGACACCAGCCTCATCCACGAAGTAACTACCACCCATGAAACCGTATTGAGGGTAAGCATAACCATTGCCCATCAACCAAGGCTCTGAAGCATTACTTTGAATGGTATATTCACCAGCCAAGTCTGTATGACCGAGCTGATTGGCATTCACGGCCTCCAGATAAGCAGCAGGCTGACCTGCCGGATTGTTGATAGAGATGATATACTTGGTAGCATTAGGATTCACGACGACAGGAGCACCTGTTGACCAATCGACAATCTGAGTTGGAGCGATAGTAAGAGTATAGCCCGATGCTTCTGGGTCATCCTGTCCCACAACGAAGGCAAGCTCTCCTACATAATTCAACTTCACTCGCTGACCAGCGGCATTGGCAAACAAACCGTTCAGGTAATACTTGCCCCCGATAAGAGATACGTCGATGTCACCGCTCTTCATTGCCTCACCATTCACCTTGACCACACAGGTTTTGTTAGCCACGGTCTCAGCTACGGTATAAGAGGCAGCGGGAAGAATCCACTCGGTACTACCAAAACTAATCTGAATGGCAGTTCCCTTTACATCTTTTATATCAACATTGAGTGCCTTCACGCCTTTCTTTAACTTAGTGGTAGGCTGCACGGTAGCCTCTTGCGATGTATAACTCTGCATATCTGCATATACCCCTTGCATACCATCAAGAGCATCGTTATCGCAGGCTGTGAAACACAGCCCTGCAATAAACAGACTTAATATTGAACCTATATATTTTTTCATATCAATATCATTTAAATATCAGTTAATTAGAAGATTACCATCCCGTATTCTGCTGGATATTAGGATTCAATTCTCTTTCCTTCAAAGGAATAGGAAGCAACATGTGCTTGTCTTGGAATCCGAAAGTAGAATTGGTGAAATCCCAACTTACGCCCTTGGAAGAGTAGTTAGGGATTTGCTTACCCTGTGAAGCCAAGGCATTCTTGGCATCACCCCAACGTACCAAGTCCTGGAATCGGGTACTTTCCAGGCAGAGTTCCAAGCGCTTCTCCGTCTTGATGTCGTCCAAGGTAACGCTAGTCAATGGAGTCTCCTTGGCACGTTCACGAATCTCATTGATGTCTTTCAGCGCTACGTCTGTGTTGCCAGCCTCCAGGTTTGCCTCGGCAGCCAAGAGGAGAACTTCGGCATAACGCATAATCTTTCGGTCGGTATATTGTAATCCCTGGAAGTAGGAGGCATCCATGATGTTGTCACTCTTCAATATGCGGTTCTTGAAGAAGAGGTAGCCTTCACATCCATAGATATTCTGACCAGGATTCAACTTCACACCGTATGCTGTCATCTGATTACTGTTGAGCAGGGTCTTCTGCAAACGATATCCATTCTCGCCCTCTGCTTTTACAAATGCATCATAGAGAGACTTGCGAGGGTTCAAGAAGCCGTAGGTTCCCTGAGCCACTTCGTCGGCAGCCTTGCCTTCGAGCGTCATATTGCCAGTACGCCATCCTTGCATCAGGAAGGTCATGTCAAACTGGCTCCAAGCCTGCTCCTGGTCGTTACGCCACTGCAATTCGAGCATAGACTCACAGTTGTTGTTGTTGACGGCATGAAACTGCATGTCATAGTCGCCACGGAAGAGGTCGTACTTCTTGGAATCCACCACCTCATTCAGTACGGATGCAGCCTCCTGATACTTTTTCTGGAAGAGATAAGCCTTGCCCAGATAAGCCTTTGCCACTTCCTGGGTAACGCGCATACCCGTCTCCTGATCGTCCTTGTTCTTCTTGGAAGGCAAGGCATTCATACCGATAGCCTCTTTCAAGTCTGCCTCCACAACAGCCCAAAGTGCCTCTGGAGTACTGTTTGGCTGACGGTACTCATCTGTAGCCAAGAGATGATCTACCAATGGAGCTGTACCCCAAAGGGTAACCAGCTCGAAGTTAGCCCAGGCACGGAAGAAATAAGCCTCGGCTATGGCACGTTTCTTGACTTCCGTATCATTAGCCACCTTCTCTATGACGAGGTTTGACTGATAGATGACACCATAGAGACCCGAGAACAGGCCCTCGATATTACCGTTGCTAGAATCGAAGGTATATTCATTCAACTGCTCGTATGAGTTGTTGTCGCCACGACTACCACCGCCACACCAAGCATCATCCGAAAGCATATTCTTGGTAAAGAACCAAGTAAAATACAATCCCTTCACACGGCTATACATGGCAGCCACCGCCTGCTCGGTCTGCTCATTGGTCTTGTAGAAATCATCCTGACCACCCATATTGCCATGCTTTGCTATATCGAGTCTGTCTTCACAACCGGCAAATAACACTGCCACAACGAGAAGCAGACTATATATGATATTCTTTTTCATAATTTCCTAATGTTATTATATATATAGAATATGTATAGTGTTAGTTATATGAACCTCCAGACCTTAGAACTCCAAGTTGAAGCCCATTACTACCTTCCTTGAGGTTGGATAACCGCCTTTGTCGATACCCATACCCACTACACTATTGGTAGAAACCTCAGGGTCGAAGCCTGGGTACTTGGTGATGGTGAAGAAGTCATCGAGAGACATATAGAGGCGCAAGTTACTGATTGCTACCTTCTTGAGAAGAGTCTTCGGTAAACTGTAGCCCAACTGAATCTGCTTAATCTTGAAATAAGATCCATCATATACCATTGCGCTGGATGTAGCATACTTGTCCATATTGTTGGCACCAGCACGTGGCTTGCTACCGTTAGGATTGCTCTCCGTCCAACGGTCGTCATAGAAGAGTTCCTTCATCTTGTTGACCATAGGGAAGTCGGTACGGTTGATACAGTTGAATATCTTGTTGCCTGATGCACCAGAACCAAATACTGCCAAGTCGAAACCTTTGTAAGCTGCGGTCAAGGTGATACCATAGGTGAAGTTTGGAATGGCACTACCCAAGTCCATCTTGTCATCATCGGTCAGATCACCACTATCGTTTAGGTCGGCAAAAGTCGGATCGCCCGTCTTTGGGTCTATGCCTGTAAACTGATAGCCGCGGAAGTAATACACAGGATAGCCCTTCTCGAAGTATGTGAGAGGCACATTCATAAAGGTAGTACCCTGCAAACGAGTCAAGGATGGGTCGAGATAAGTAACCTCGTTCTTCAAGGTAGCAAGGTTGCCACGTACACTGTAGCTGAAATCACCGATGTTGTCTCTCCAACCGAGTTCAAACTCGAATCCCTTGTTGCTTACGTTACCAGCATTGATAGGAGATGTAGTACCGCCGATAACCAAAGATGGAGTGGTACCACTCACGAGCAAGTCCTTGGTCTTCTTCACGAAATAGTCCATGCTGAAGTTCATTCTGCCAGCGAAGAGGAGCGCATCAATACCCAAGTCGGTCTGCTCTGATGTTTCCCACTTCAGTTTATCGTTACCCATACTAGATGGACTAACAGACGTTGTATAATTATTACCAGGAACTAACGGATAAATGCTACCCTGCGCCATATCGGTGCTGTAGGCATAGCCACTCAAGGAAGCCAAGCTACCATTCTGACCCCAGCTGGCACGCAACTTCAAACTAGCCACGACATCTCTCAATGGCTCGAAGAACTTTTCCTCAGAAATGGTCCAACCTCCAGACACAGCTGGGAAATATCCCCAACGATTGGTAGCTGGAAGCTTAGATAAGTCGGCAGCATCTGCACGGAGGGAAGCCTGCAGATAATAACGGTTCTTATAATCGTAACTCAAACGACCAAAGTAAGAATACTTGGCTGAGCGAGTTTTCTCACCACCAACAGACTTGGTAGCAGAAGCGGATGCGAAATTCAGATAGTAGAACAATGGATTGTTTTTCTTGATAGCGTCTTCACCATTAGCCTGCAAACCACCCTGCACGTAATCGTAGGTAGATTCCTGGAAAGACATACCAACCATGGCATTCACGGTATGGTCACCGAGTTTCTTCATATAGTTGGCAAAGTTTTCCCATTGATAATAGATAGAGGTAGAAGAAGATGCACTCTGATCTACATAATCACGGCTTTGCGTTTGATTTCCATAGAAAGGAAGTGAAGTGGAAGAACTGCGGGTACCCGACAAACGGTAACCGAAGCGAGAAGTAATCACAAGATCCTTGATAGGCTTGAAATCTGCATAGATGGAACCATTCACATTGAATCCACTGTTGCGGGATATGTTATTGTCACGCATCACGAATGGGTTGAACTGCTCACCGTTATAGAAAGCAGACACACCATAGTAGTTACCAGCCGCATTGGTCAGGAGATGCTTTCCGCGTGCCAAGGCACTAGCAACATGAGCAGGCAAGTTTCCACCCTCGTATGCAACAGGGGTCAATGGATCCATAGAAAGCACAGCTGCCATCATAGAACCATACTCAGAACCCTCTGACACAGAACGAGCGTTATATTTTTCAATCTGGTTAGTAGTACCCACCTTCAACCATGGCTTGATCTGATATTCAGCATTGATGGTAGCGGTGAGACGACGATAGAGATCATTATTACCTCTTACCATACCATCATTGTCAAGATAAGTAAGCGAAAGATAATAGTTGCCATTTTGGTTACCACCCGTAAAGCCCAGGTTGTGCTTCTGCATCTTACCCTTGCCATAGATAGCATCTACCCAAGAGGTATTGGTTGTTCCATCCCAATTTTTCAAGAGATAATCCTCGGTAAAGGTCTTACCTTCTTTCATATATTGGATATATTCTTCGGCATTGAGCAACTTAGGCTTTTTAGCAAGCGATTCGATGGCATATTGGAAATCATATGTTATCTTTCCACTACCCACAGTACCCTTCTTCGTAGTAATGAGAACCACGCCATTACCAGCCTCTGCACCATATATGGCAGCAGAAGCGGCATCCTTCAACACTTCCATAGATGCAATGTCATTAGGATCGATACCACTAATATCGCTTAGGCGCACACCATCTACTACATAGAGAGGATCGGAAGAACCATTGGAAGAGAAACCACGGATACGAACGGTTGGTGATGCACCCGGACGAGCAGAAGAAGAGACAATCTGTACACCTGCGGTCTTACCCTGAAGAGCAGACTTGGCATTGGTGATGGTACGATTCTCCATATCCTCTTTCTTCACCTGAGAGATGGCACCTGTTACAGAACTCTTCTTCTGAACGCCATAACCTACAACCACCACATCGTCGAGTACCTTGTTGTCTTCCTGCAATGTAATCTTGAGCTTGGAAGAGTTGGCTAATACCTCTTTATTCTTATAGCCAAGATAAGAGAAGACAAGGGTCTTACCCTTTTGCACCTGGATTGTAAAGTTACCATCCATATCAGTTACAGTACCACCCTTGTTGTCTCCCTGCACACGCACGGTAACACCAATCAAAGGGTCGGCATTTTGGTCAACTACGAGACCAGCGACTTTCATCAGTTCCTGCGCCAAGGCAGCAGAACCGGAAATCATCAATAAGAACACGAAGGTTAGAAACCTTCTGTAATCATTCATTTTTCTCATAGATTTTTCTCATTAAAGATAATACTTTGTTAGTTAAGCTTTTATTCTTGTAAATCTGTTAATTGTTTACGGCTGCAAAGGTAGTACTTTTTATCATACACCTTTTTCTAACTTGTTTTTTTGTGTTACGTTTTTGTTCAAAATGGGGTTTTCTATATGTTCAAAAACTTGCGTATTTGTTAAAAAACTCTTATAAACCTTGTATATATCAAGGTTTTATAGTACTTTTGCAGCAACTATCAAAACCATCGATTATGAAACGAACAAAGGTATTTTATAACGCACTCATTCTCTTGGCAACCCTTCTTCTGACTGCTTGCCAGGAACAAAAAGACATCCCCGAAGTCTCTTCACCCGAGAAGAACCTCGTCCTGTCTGAACATATCTCCAACCAAAAGGTGAAGAGCATCTGCGAAGACAGATACGGACAAATCTGGATAGGTACCTTCCGTGGTCTCAACAAGTATGATGGCAACCAGTATCACCAATACTACTGCGTGGACGATTCACTGGGATTGCCCGACAACAATATTACCGACATTTACCGTGACTCCCACAACCGACTCTGGGTAGCCACCGTCAATGGTGTATGCCTATACCAGGCCAATGGCAATTTCAAGCGAGTAAGTATCAATGGCACTAACAAGAACATCGAAAAAATCCTAGAAGACAAGGAGGGAAGAATCTTCTTCTTCACGATGACAGACCTATATCAATATGACGAAAAAAACAACAGAGCCATCACCAGGCTCTCCAAGATGGTGGAGAAGAACTGCTATAACTTCTCTTGCCATATAGACCGGAAAGATGTGATGTGGATTGTTACCTCTTACTCTGTCAAGGGATATCGCACCCAAGACCTCAAACTTATCGCCCAAATCCCAGTACAGAGTTATCCCATCGTCTCTTTTCTCCTCGATGGGCATCAGCTCTACATCTCTGGCTACAATGGAATGCAGCTCTTTGATACGGATACCAGGAAATGGCAACATCTCCCTGCAGCATTGCAAGGCTTGCAAATCCCCAACGACATGGTCAACTGCATCCATCCGTATGGCGCAAAAGGCAATCTTCTGCTCAGCACCACCAAGCACGGATTATTCTATTTCAATGCCCAGGAGGGAACCATCCTGCCACAAAGCGACAAGAATTTCCCATTCGAAGTGCCTGATATGCAAGTCAACAAGATGTTAACCGATTCCAAGGGCAACCTTTGGCTCGGTTCTGAAGACGATGGCATAAAAACCATCTACAGATACAAGGATATGTTTAATAGCATGCCTGCCCTTCAACGTGCCATCGGCAAACAGCCCGTACTCTCCGTAGCCACCGACAGGAATCATCACCTCTGGATTTCTACCAAGAAGAACGGACTCTATATGTATGACTTGCAAACCCAGCAACTCAAGGACATACCGATGATTTTCGACAGCAACGGCAACAGGAAGAATGCCACCACCAACATCTTTGTGGATAGCAGCAATCATCTATGGCTAGCCAATGGCGACCATGTGGCAAAGTACCAATACGACGGCAACCATCTCAACAAGGTAGCCTCCTACCCTTGCTTCATGCCTATGGACGTCAGCCAAGATGCGAAAGGTAACATCTGGGTATCTACAGCATCCGTCAACATCTACTGCATTTCAGCACAAAGTGGAGAGATGACCAAAAAACAACTCTTCCCTACCACTTTCTGCTTCATTCCCAGCATCATGCGCTTACAGAATGGCAACATGCTCATATCTGCCTTCTACAAACCTATCCTCGAAATGAATGGAGGCAACTTTGATGTCCGAGAGTTTAAGGTGAATCCGGATGACTGGAAGAAGTGCATCAAGCGAAGTGTGTATATCCCTACCAAGAACTATCAAGACCGCAAGGGCAACATCTGGTTGGGTACAGTTACCAACGGACTCTTGAAGTATGACGCAAAGAGTCACAAGCTGACCACCATAGCAGGAATCTCCTGCTCCGACATTTCAAGCATCGAGGAAGATAGAGATGGAAACATTTGGGTCAGTACGCTGTATGGACTCAACAAGATAGATGGAAAAACAGAAAAGGTAACCACCTACAACGAGGCTGATGGTGTGAAAGGCTTCCAATTCTACGATAGGGCATCGTGCAAGCTATCAGATGGAACTCTCATCTTCGGCGGTACCCAAGGACTCACCATCTTCAATCCACAAAACGTAAACACGAACCAGCAGATAAGTCTGCTTTTCGAAACACTCAAGGTTCATAATGAGATTATGCTTCCTAGTAAGAATGGATGTATCGAGGAGAGTATGGAAGAATCACCCCATATCCACCTCAGCTACAAACAAAACAGCTTCAGCATCGCCTTTTCTGCCATCGACTACAGCGACTACAAGCACATCCATTACTTCTACCAAATGGCAGGATTCGACAATACATGGATTGATGCAGGCAATAACAACGAGGCGTACTACTCTAATCTGCCAGCTGGCAACTATACCTTCAAGGTCAAGATGGTAGGCAACGACTCCGAAAATATCATCGCCGAAAAAAGCATACTGGTAAGCATCGCCCCTGAGCCTTGGAACTCTTGGTGGGCATGGTGCCTATACCTTATTATAATAGGGGGCGTCGGTTTCGTGATCTATCGACAGAAGATGCGCATCAGCATCGAGAAGAACATGGTTCAAAAGGCTAAGGATGAGAAGGAGCAGGAACAGCGCATCAACAAGATGAACATGAGTTTCTTCGCCAATATCTCGCATGAGTTCCGGACACCACTCACCATGATTTCGGGACCAGTGGAACAACTCTGCGAAAGTGAAAGCATCAACAAGCACGACAAGTTGCTGTTGAACATCATCAACCGAAGCGTGGATAGAATGCTGAGACTCGTCAACCAGTTGCTCGACTTCAACAAGCTGGAGAACGACACACTCCGCTTGCACGTCAAGCAAACCGACATTATCTCCGAGATGAAACGCATCATGGACCTCTTCATCGTGAATACCGAGGAGAAAGGTATCACCTTGAACTGTCACGGACTGGAAGGTTCCTACCTGATGCTTCTGGATTCCGACAAACTGGAAAAGATTATCAACAACCTGATGTCCAACGCCATGAAGTTTACCCCTCGTGGCGGTAAGATAGATGTTTCTTTCGACACCGAAACCATTAACAAGGGAGAACAGATTGTCACTATCACAGTGGCTGATACAGGCAAAGGAATCCCACAGAATGAGGTGGAGAATATCTTCAAGCGATATTATCAGTTGAACAACCAGTCTACAGGCACCATCAACTGGGGTACAGGCATCGGACTCTACTATGCCCGCAGCCTGGCCGTCCTTCACCATGGCGATCTGAAGGCTGGCAATCGCAAGGACTGCCAGGGAGCCATCTTCACCGTTACCCTGCCTACCGATGAGCGCCTCTATACCGCCAACGAGAAAGCCCTTTTGGAGCAAGACCAGAAGAAAGCTTTCCCGCTGCACGACAGTCAGAAGGTGGCAGACAAGGTAAGTCAAGACGAAAGTACAGACAACCGTCCGAAAATACTCATCGTAGATGACGACACCGAAGTGGTGCATTATCTTCGCACCCTCTTGGCATCATCCTATCGCATCATCTATCGTTTCGATGCCGAGAGTGCCTTGAAGGCGACAAGGGAGGAAGAACCTAGCCTCATCCTCAGCGATGTGGTGATGCCAGGAATGAGCGGCTATGAACTCTGCAAGGAAATCAAGCAAGACATCCAACTCTGCCATATCCCAGTCATCCTGGTAACGGCAAAGACCACCACCGAAAACCAAGTGGAGGGTCTGAACAGCGGAGCAGATGCCTACGTTACCAAGCCATTCACCCCCAAGGTTCTCCTGGCAATAATCAACTCGCAGCTCACCAACCGCGAGAAGACCAAGACCATCCTGACCAGCGCCACGGAGACCGACAAGAACGTGGAGGAAGTATTGTCATCACAAGACAAACTCTTCATGGATGAACTCTATCACATGATGGAGCAGGAACTGGCCAACTCGGAATTGGATGTCAACAAGGTAACGAAACTGATGCACATCTCCCGCACAAAGCTCTACTACAAAGTCAAGGGACTCACAGGAGAGAATCCAAGCGTCTTCTTCAAGACCTATAAGCTCAATCGTGCCGCCACCCTCATCGTGGAAGGCAAGTACAACATCTCGGAGATTGCCTACATGACGGGATTCAACACCCTCTCCCACTTCTCAACCAGCTTCAAGAAGCAATTTGGATGTACACCGAGCGAATATAGTAAGAAAACTTATTAAATTTTGATGCGAAATAGGCCTATTATGGGAAAAATTGCTTATCTTTGCATCTAGAATGGTTTAATAATAGAAAAAGAAAATTAATTATGAACGCAATTCACACAGACAATGCGCCTGCAGCTATCGGTCCATATAGCCAGGCTATCGAAGTAAATGGTTTTGTTTTTGCATCTGGTCAGATTCCTATCGACCCAGCAACAGGCAATTTCGTAGAAGGTGGCATCAAGGAGCAGACTCGCCAGAGCCTCACCAACGCCCAGAACATCCTGAAGGCAGCAGGTACCGACCTTTCTCATGTGGTTAAGACTACAGTTTATCTGAACAGCATGGACGATTTCGCTGCCATGAACGAGGTATATGCCGAGTTCTTCAGCCAGCCATATCCAGCCCGTTCTGCCGTAGCTGTAGAGAAGTTGCCAAAGGGCGCCCTCGTAGAGGTTGAGGTTTTGGCAGCCAAGTAATTCTTCCTCTTTTCTGTCAGGAAGTAAAGTTTCAAGGTGAAAATATTCTTTAGATGGTATCAAGCATTACATTAAAGAATCTGATTATAGGCTATCGTTCGAAGCATCAGCTCCGGGCGATAGCCTCACCTGTTCATGCCTCGCTCCAAGCCGGTGAACTGACCTGTCTCATCGGAGCCAACGGAGTGGGCAAATCTACCTTACTCAGAACTTTAGCCGGATTTCAGCCAGCACTTGATGGCGAAATCCTGATTCAGGACAAATCTCTTTCCGATTTCTCTGCCCAGGAACTCGCCAGAGAAATCAGCATTGTTCTCACCACGAAGACAGACCATGCCCAGCTCTCTGCAGAAGAGATTGTTGGTATAGGCCGTTCTCCCTATACCGGTTTCTGGGGTACATTATCTGCTGCCGATAAACAGATTGTTGCCGCAGCTCTTCAGGAAGCCGGCATTCAGCATTTGGCTCAAAGAAACATCAGCGAACTGAGCGATGGTGAACGTCAGAAGGTAATGATAGCCAAAGCCCTGGCGCAGCAAACCCGTATCATCATCCTGGACGAGCCAACCGCCTTCCTCGATTTCCCCAGCAAGATAGAAACCCTACAGATGCTCCGCCGCCTGGCGCACGAACAGCATAAATCCATATTACTATCAACCCATGATGTAGAGTTGGCGCTCCAGCTCTCCGACCGTCTCTGGCTGATGGAAGAAAGCCGTTTTTCCATCGGCACTCCTAAAGAACTGGCTGCCGATGGCTCCTTATCCAGATTCATCAATCGTGACGGCATCCGATTCAACAAAGATTCCCTCCGCATCGAAATCAAATGAGTTTTCGTAATTGATTTTTTCTATGGTTGCACGCAAGCACATGAAGAAAAATTCTCAAGTGGCTCAGTTTACTAACTCAAGTAGCTCAATCTGCTAACTCAAGTAGCTCAGTCAGCGAGTTCAGACGTCTCAGTTAGTTGATGCAGACGTCTCGGCAAGCCTACGGATACGGCTCCGTTAGCCTACGCAGCCATATCTGTAACCCGATGCAGTCATATTCGTAACCCAGCGCAGCCATATTCGTAACCCAACGCAGCCATATTCGTAACCCAACGCAGCCATATTCGTGAATAAGTTTTAGATAATTATCTATCATCCATCACGATTTACATACACCACGCAC
>JAJWAL010000093.1:0-12051 GCA_021618535.1 Segatella copri
TCATAATCTTCTATATTTAAACCTGTTTACTATTCAATTCATGCGATTCGTTTAACTTCAAATAAAAAAAGTTGCACTTCCGCAGACGCAAAAGTACAACTTTATTTTGTATTCACCAAAAAACTTTTTGTTTTTTTTGAAAAATCTCAGAGAGTATTTAATGTTCTCCCCATTTTTTTATTCGTATCTGATAGCCTCGATAGGGTCGAGCCTTGCTGCCTTCTTTGCAGGATACCATCCAAAGAAAACGCCAGTAAATGTACAGACTGCAAAACTCATAATAATGCTCCAAGGCTCTATTTGGGTGGCTATATGGAAGAAAGAGTTCAGACTGAGCGATAAACTAACTCCCAATACCACTCCTATAATACCGCCAGTTACAGAAAGTAAGATAGCTTCTATCAGAAACTGGTTCAAAATATCAATACCTCGTGCGCCCACACTCATTCGAAGACCTATTTCGCGGGTGCGCTCTGTTACAGATACATACATGATGTTCATGATTCCGATGCCGCCTACCAGCAGCGAGATTCCTGCCACGGATCCGAGCAGGATGGTGATTGTAGACATGGTAGAATTCATCATGCTTGAAATTTCCTCTTGAGAGCGGATATTGAAGTCATCTTCATCTGCTTCAGTAGTATCTGTTGCGTCTTTCAATTTGTGGTTGCGCCTCAATATTTCTGTAATCTGATCTTGGGCAGGTTGAGAAGCCTCTTCGGTGATAGCTGAGCAGACGATGCCTCCTAAATAGGTTTGTGCCATAATTCGCTTCATTACTGTTGTATAGGGGGCAAGTACCAAATCATCCTGGTCCATACCCATACTATTGTAACCTTTCTTCTTCAAGACACCGATTACTCTGAATGGAATGCTGTTAAATCGCACAACCTTACCGATAGGATCACTGCCATCAGGGAAAAGATAGTCAACTACTGTCTGTCCCAAAATACAAACTTTAGATGCAGCCTTAATGTCTGTATCAGTAAACATTTCTCCATCTGCCACTTTCAGTTGTCGGATGGAAAGATAGTCTTGGTTTACACCATAAATGGAACTTTGGGTGTTGTTGTTTCCGTAGATCCACTGTCCGGAACTGTTTACAGTAGGAGAAATAGCTGAGATATAATTACATTCGTCTTTGATGCTCTGATAGTCGGCTTGCTTCAGCGTCTCCATTGACGAAGCATCCTGTCTCACACCGCCACGCATGTCTGCACCTGGTGAAATCATAATCATGTTTGATCCCATCTCTGCGATGTTTGCCTTGATGCTGGCTTTACTTCCTTGTCCGATGGCAAGCATGGTAATAACCGCAGCAATACCGATGATGATGCCAAGTGCGGTAAGGAAAGAGCGCATTTTGTTGGCAGCAATGGCGCGGATGGCTATTTTGAAAAGATTCTGATAATTCATTTTACTTGTTGTAATGTTAAATGTTAAAATGTTAAGTGTTAAGTGAAAACTTCGTTTGCTATTGGATGCTAAGTAATTTAACATTCAACACTTAACATTGAAAACTTATTCGTCCGTGTTGGCCGGCAAGGCTGCCAGACCTTCGGCTGCCGAGAGAATATGTTCGTTATAGGTGTCGCTGATGATGTGACCATCACGCAGTTCGATATTACGACTCGAATAATTTGCAATGTCTGGGTTGTGGGTAACGAAGATGATGGTTCTTCCTTCAGCATAAAGTTTTTGGAAGAGTACCAGAATCTCGAAACTGGTTCTGGTGTCGAGATTACCCGTTGCTTCATCAGCAAGTATCACAGCGGGGTTGTTGACCAACGCACGGGCTATTGCTACACGCTGCATCTGTCCTCCAGACATCTGATTACTCTTATGATAGAGACGTTCTCCTAAACCAACAGCTTTCAGCGATTCGATAGCACGTTGCTTTCGTTCTTCTGCGCTTACGTTCGGGTTGTACATCAGTGGAAGTTCTACATTTTCTACACTTGTAGTCTTCGGTAGAAGATTGTAGTTCTGGAAGATGAATCCAATCTTTCGGTTTCTAAGAATGGCGCGATCATTACGTGACATCTTTCGTACGCTTACTCCATCCAGATAGTATTCGCCACTGGATGGGGTATCGAGACAACCTAGCTGGTTCAGCAGGGTAGATTTACCTGATCCTGATTTACCCATGATGGTAACAAACTCACCTTCGTAGATTTTAAAGCTTACACCTTTTAGGGCGTGGACAGTTTCCTCACCCACAAGAAAGTCGCGACGAACATTATCGAGTTCTATCACAACTTTCTTTTCGCTGTTTGCTTGAATATTGTCGTTTGCCATACTCTTATTTTTTATTTTTTCTTTCCTCTAGGTCCAGGACCGCTAATCAAACCTTGACTTTGTTGAGGCTCCTCATTCTCTTCAGGGGTATTAACTATGATTTCAGTAACAATCTTCTGTCCTTTCTTCAAACCCTTGATAATTTCTGTATGTATACCGTCGCTCTGACCGATGGTTACAGAATGAGCTGTAAGGGTATTGTTAGCAAGAGTCCAAACTTTGTTCTTTCCTTTGCAGTCAACAATCTTGATGTTCTTTCCCACTGTTTCCTTGGTTGGAGTAAAGCGGAGTGCTTTGTTGGCAACAGCAAGAATGCCAGCACGTTCTTGTGTAAAGATGGTTACATTTGCTGTCAAACCTGGTTTTAATTTGAGATCTGCGTTGGGTGCAGAGATGACAACCTCGTAAGTGACTACATTGTTTGTTGTAGTAGCTTCCAGACGAACCTGTTTTACTGTTCCCTGGAATACATCGTCAGGATAAGCATCTACTGTAAAATTAACTCGGTCACCTTCTTTTACACCGCCTATATCTGCCTCGTCAACATTTGCAATCACCTGCATGTTGGCCAGATTTTTAGCGATAGTAAAGAGCTCTGGTGTGTTGAAACTTGCTGCTACGGTCTGTCCTTCCTCTACGCTTTTTGATATGACAGTTCCATCTATTGGCGATGTAATTGTAGCATAGCTCAGGTTGGTTTGGGCTTTTTGTACATTTTCCTTGGCCGAAGCTACTTGCTCTTTCGCCTGGCGATAGGTGAGAAGCGCATTTTCATAATCGTCAGCACTTACCAAACCTTTCTTATAGAGGGTCTGGTAGCGGCTCATGTTTGCACTCTGATAGTTCAAACTGCTTTGCGCACTTGCCAGGTTAGCTTTGGCAGTATTCAACTCGCTCATCAGGTTGGTTTTGTCGAGCTCAGCTATGACTTCACCTTTTTTTACCTGCGAATTGTAATCAACATAAAGTTTGTTTACAATACCACTCACCTGTGTACCAACCGTTACAGAAGTTACCGCTTCAATAGTACCGGTTGCAGTTACACTATTCTGCAATGTTTGTGTGGTTACAGTTTCCTGCTTGAAGTCTATTTGTTCTTCGTTTTTACTTCCTGAGAACAGCCATGCTGCCACAGCTACGATGATTACCACAATCATGGCAATCCAGATTTTGCTGATTCTTAGTTTTTTCATAAAAATGTATGTATACCTATTAATGATTTGCAATATGTTTTCGGATGTTAATACCAATCTTTCTCTTTAGATTCTGCCGTTTTGGTAGAATTTCAACATGTTGATATTCAGAATGGTAAGATACTTTGCCTGAAGTTCGTTCTGCTTAGCCTTCAGAAGATTATCTTTGCCAGTTCTCAATTCTACGATGTTCTTTAATCCCAGTTTAAACTGCTCACTTAACAGATCGTAGCTTGTTTGGGCACTCTCGCTGCTCACCTTGGCAGCCTTAAACTGGCTTTGGTTTGTATTAGCCTGCAACCAATAGTTTTCGATAGTAGAGTAGAGCTTAGTTTGCTCATTCTTTATATCGAGCAAGATGCTTTCACGCTGAATGAGTGCTTTGTTGACAGAAGTCTTGGTCTGTCGGTTATCAAAGAGAGGAATACTGACACCGATTCCACCACCCAGGCTGAAGTTGGTTTTCATCTGACTGCCCCAACCGTTTTTGTTCATGGATGTGGTGCTGGTCGTAGCTCCTGCATTTGCGCTGATGGTTGGCAACTTTCCTGCTTTTGCAATCTTGATGTCCAGATCGTTCTGGTCGAGTTTGTTTTGGTAGCTCAAAAACTCAGGGCGATTCTGAAGCGCAGCTGTATAGACACTGTTCATTCCTGGGATAGAGGCCAGAGCCATCTGGTCAGTTGTGCTTGGAATAGCGATGTCGAAAGCTTCTTCACTGGTAATCTGCAGGAGTTCCTTCAACTGTCGTTTATAGTTTTTAACGTTGCTTTCTGCCTGCACGATGTTATACTCATCTTGTGCTCTCTGTGCTGTGAGTTGTGCTAAGTCTGCTTGGCTCATCTTGCCTATTTTTACCATTTCCTTACCACGCTCTTCGTTTTGAACACTCGACTGATAACTTTCTTTGTTTACGTTGATAGCCTCTGTAGAGTAGAGTATCTGTACGTAAAGCTGAGCTATCTGTTCTTGCAGGTTGAGGGCTTGTGCTGTCGAATCGAGTTGTGCCGCTTCCTGTGTCAGCTTGTTCAGTTTCACCTGATTCCTGTTTTTGTTTCCGTTCCAAATCGTGTAACTGCCCATCACGCTATAGCTGCCATTGTAATATACCTTGTCGATGGAAGCTTTGCTGAAACCTTCTCCGCTGATTCCATTAGAAACCCAAGGCGTATAGCTTACACTTTGATTGGTGCTGGCAGAGAGCGATGGCAGAAGTGCTGACTTAGATTGCAGATAGTCCTCCTGAGCTGAAGCTTTTGTGAGTTGAGTCTTCTGCAGTTGAATGTTGTTAGCCAGTGCGTAACTGATACAATCCTGCAGTGACCATTGCTTAGCTTGTACAGCGATAGGAGCCGACATGATGAACAGCGCTACCGCCATGTTTTTAAAACTTGCGTTCATACTCTTTTTACTTTTTGTTTTCATTTTTACAGAACTCTTTGCATCTGTTCTGATTAAATGTGGATTAATGTTCTTACTTTCCATAATTGCAAATCTTAATAGGATACATCATTTTTAGCTTTGACGTAAGCGTCGCCTATAAAGTTGCAACTGATATGTGTTTTTGATTAAAAACGTGATGATTGGTTTAATATTCTCATTTATCTTTAACAATCCTTTTCATAGTGAAAGATTTCTTTTGCTTTTCCACATTAATTTATTTAGATTTCTCAAAAAAATGTTTCTTCTTTCGTTATCTTCGCTGAAATTGTGTAACTTTGCAGAAAAATTTTAAGAAAGGAATAAAATAAATGCCGTTAAGATTACCAGATAAGCTTCCAGCTATCGAACTGTTGAAGCATGAGAATATATTCGTGATGGACGAAAGTCGTGCGCATAAACAGGAGATTCGTCCGTTAAAAATCTGTGTGCTCAATTTGATGCCCCTCAAGATTACGACAGAGACAGATCTCGTTCGTCTTCTGTCGAATACTCCTCTTCAGTTAGAGGTTTATTTTATGAAGTTGAAAAGTCACACGCCAAAGAATACTCCAATAGAACACATGATGATGTTCTACAAGGATTTTCAGGAACTTTCCAAACAGAAGTTTGATGGAATGATAGTTACCGGTGCTCCTATCGAAACGATGGCTTATGAGGAGGTAGAATATTGGCCTGAAATCAAAGAGATTTTTGATTGGGCCCGTACCCATGTTACTTCAACACTCTATATCTGCTGGGGTGCCCAGGCTGGTCTTTATCATTTCTATGGTGTTCCTAAGTATCCTTTAGAGAAGAAGATGTTTGGTATTTTTAAGCAGAAGCCTCTCGATTTGTCTCAGCCAATTTTCCGCGGTTTCGATGATATCTTTAATATGCCTCATAGTCGCCATACGGAGGTAAGACGAGAGGATATTGAAAAAGTGCCAGGACTTGACATCATTGCCGAATCGCCTGAAAGCGGTGTCAGCATTGTGATGGCCAGAAACGGCCGCGAATTCTTTGTGACGGGTCATCTTGAGTATGCGCCAAACACGCTGGATAAGGAATATAAGCGTGATATGGGCAAGCGTGATGATGTAGAACTGCCAAAAAATTATTATTATCATGACGATCCGAACGAAGAACCTCTGGTGACATGGCGTGCTCATGCCAACCTCTTCTATAGTAATTGGATCAACTATTATGTTTATCAGGAGACTCCTTACAATATTAACGAAATCAGTTAATTTGTGAAGGGGTTGGATGATTTCGAGATTGATTTCTTATGCAAACATTAGAATTATTGGCGCCTGCCAAGAACTTGGAATGTGGTATTGCTGCCATTGATCATGGTGCAGATGCCGTATATATTGGTGCACCTCGTTTTGGGGCACGAGCAGCAGCAGGCAATTCGCTGGAAGATATCAGACAGTTGTGTGATTATGCTCATCAGTTTGGAGCAAAGGTTCATGTTACAGTGAATACTATCATCTATCAGGATGAGATGTTGGATACGCTTAAGATGATCCAGCAACTTGATGAGATTGGTGTTGATGCACTTTTGCTGCAGGATATGGGTGTGCTTACTGAGGTGAGGGCGCAGAATTTGTGGAGTAGAGAATTGCATTCCAGTACCCAGTGTGATGTAAGAACTCCAGAAAAGGCGTATTGGCTTACCACGTTAGGTTTCAAACGTGTTGTTCTGGCTCGTGAGCTTTCGCTCGATGAAATCAAGGCGATCCATCAGGCGATTCCTGATAGAGAAATAGAGGTCTTTGTACATGGAGCGCTCTGCGTAAGCTATTCGGGTGTCTGTTATGCTTCTGAAAAGTGTTTCGGGCGCTCTGCCAATCGTGGAGAATGTGCACAGTTCTGTCGTATGAAGTTTGATCTGCTTGATTCCAATGGTCAGGAGATAGAACATCAGCGTTATCTGTTGTCGCTCAAGGATCTTTGTCAGCTTGATCATCTTAAGGATCTTGCTGATGCTGGAGCTACTTCGTTCAAGATAGAAGGAAGATTAAAAGATATCAACTACGTCAAGAATGTGGTGGCTGCCTATAGCAGTCAACTCGATGCAATCGTAAAAGCTGAACCGCGTAAGTATCGCCGTGCATCGGTGGGACATGTTCAATATAATTTTACACCTAATCTGAAGAAGACTTTCAATCGTGGCTTTACCCATTATTTCCTGAATGGGCGACAGCCGGATATTGCTTCTTTCGATACGCCGAAAGCTATCGGCGAGTTTGTGGGCAAGGTTAAGGAAATACGTGGCAACATTTCTTTCAACGTAGCCACAGTAGCCAGCTTTAAAAATGGCGATGGACTGTGTTTTATCAATGATGACCGTGAGTTGGAAGGCTTTCGTGTGAACAGAGTAGAGGGTAATCGCCTCTATCCGTTTGGAATGCCTGAAAATCTGCGTCCGGGCATGGCTCTTTATCGTAATAACGATCGTGCTTTTGAGGCTTTGCTGGCTCGTAAGTCTGCTGAACGTAAAATCTATATTGTCATAGCAATGGAGCCTGTGATGGGTAATGAGTTCAAGGAAGAGCCACAGGGGGTAAAGGCTGTTGTCAACATCATGAAGACGAAAGAGGCTGATGGTGGTTTGATTTATCAGGTGGCTGAGGTGTTTAAAGAGTTGAAACTCGAAAAGGCGAAACGCCCTCAGGGCGAAAATATAAAGGCTCAGATGAGCAAACTGGGCGATACGATTTACGAAGCTTACCAGGTAGAACTTCTGAAGGGAATGGAGACATACTTTGTTCCGAACAGTATTCTCACTGCTATCCGGCGTGAATTGATAGATGAACTTACCAAGGCAAATCAGAAACAGCTTGATAAGTCGTTGTGGGGTGGATGGGATAGAACCTTGTTCAACAATGGTTTTGGATTCAGTCAGCCCGGTGAGCACCGACTTACGAAAGAGGAATTTACTTGGCAGCCGGAATACGGAAAATGGGGATATCTCTATAATATAGCTAACTATGATGCAAGAGATTTTTATCAGATTCATGGTCTGTCGCCAGTAGTTCCGGCATTTGAGTTGGGTAAGAATATTCCTTCTGCATGGGATGCTAAGACCCAGGAAGAATATGATGAGAATATAGAAAAAGACAAGGCAAACCGAAGTATGCAGCCTAAGTATACCAACGAAAAGGGAGAATCGCTCCTGATGCAGTGCCGCCATTGTATCCGCTATTCGTTGGGCTACTGTGTGAAGCGTGGAGGCAAGAAACCATCCTGGAGAGAGCCTCTCTTCCTGCAGTTGGGCGACGGTCGCCGCTTCCGTCTGGAGTTTGCATGCAACGAATGTCAGATGAACTTATATAGTGAGAAATAAATGAAAAAGAAATGGACGATACAGATTCTTTGTATGCTGGGCATCCTCTTGATGTTCAGCAGTTGTTATCATCGCCGTGCTCATCACCAGATGCATGCAGCTATGGTAGAGTACAGCAATAAACAACTCGATTCCATTTCGTTTTCTACTACCCATCATTATACCAACAAATTCAATTTTCTGGTATTCAAGGATTCCCTGGAATTGATAGCGCAACAGCCTGAAGAATTTTTGAGCAATTTGCCTATCGACTCCTTTGCCGTCCGAAAGAACCGCCTGCTGGTGGTTACGGATATCCGTATGGTTCCTCAGGATTCTGTAGATTCAGTTTGGGTGCAGTTGGCTACTGAAGATAATCAGTTTGGCTGGACCCGTGAGTCCCGTCTGTTGCCGAAGGTTGTTCCCGATGATCCTATTTCAGAGTTCATTATGACCTTCAGCAATACTCACTTGCTCATCTTCATGGTTATCATTATTCTCATAGCCGTAGCCTATACAGTTCGTAAGATTTTCCATAGCAATGGTAAACTGGTTCATTTTAATGATATTGATTCACCATATCCTACAGCCTTGGTGCTTATTGTTTCGATATCAGCAACCTTCTATGCAACCATTCAGTTGTTTTTGCCAGAAGTATGGCGTCATTTCTATTTTCATCCTACGCTCAATCCTTTTGCCGTACCGCCTATATTGGGCTTTTTCCTGGCTACAGTCTGGGCGATACTGATAGTAGGATTGGCTTGTGTTGATGAGGTGAAACACCGTTTGCCGGCAGGTGATGCAGTTCTGTATCTGGGTGGTTTAGTGGGTGTTTGCGCCATTGATTACATCATTTTCAGTGTTACTACCTTATATTATATAGGTTATTTGTTGCTCGTAGCCTATATATGGTTTGCCATACGGGCTTATCTGTTTCCTCATAAATAAGGATAGGGGGTGCAGGAAAAAATATGTACCTTTGCACCCGTTATGAAAAGAATAGTATTTTATAGTAAAAAGAGCGTATGCATTGGTTTGGCAGCGGTAGCGTTGCAGGCTAGTGCTGCGGATAACGAAAGGGCTACTTGCTCTGACCTGTCATTGGGTACGAGTGAAAAGTTTGCAGACGCTAATGGTTTGCTGGCTGATAGCAGCCGAGTTTATGACATTGATGAAGTTGTGGTTGTTTCGCAGCCTAAGGAGAATTTCCGTCTTCGTCAACAGCCTCTCAGCAGCACTTCCTTCGGTTCTTATCAGATGCAGCGATTGGGGTCTCGCGATTTGCGTGAACTTTCCTGCTATGTTCCTAACTTCGTAATGCCCAACTATGGCTCGCGTTTTACCAACGCCATGTATGTGCGCGGCATTGGAAGTCGTATCAACAGTCCGGCTGTAGGAATTTATCTTGACGGAATTCCGGTGTTGAGCAAGGCTGCTTTCAATCTTCACCATTATCAGACCAGCCGTATAGATATTCTCCGTGGTCCACAGGGAACACTCTATGGTCAGAATTCTGAAGGTGGTTTGGTGCGCATCTATTCACGCGATGCTTATGATAGCAAGGGCACCTACGTTAATCTGGGATTGGGTTCTCATTTCTACCGTAATGTAGAAGCGGCTCATTATATGAAGCTTTCACCTCGTATCGCATTAGGGGTAGCTGCTTTTTATGATGGTCAGAAGGGATTCTTCCATCGTGCAGGAACCAGTGATTATGCCGACAATTATGATGAGGCTGGCGGTAAGTTTAATCTAAAGTTCCGTTTTGATAGAGGATGGAGCATGGATTTGCTGGCCAATTACCAATTTGTATATCAGCATGCATTTCCTTATGGTCAGTTGGATTTAAACAGTGGCAAGGCTGCATTGCCAAATACAACATTCCCTGGGCTTTATCGCCGCAACATGCTGCTTTCGGGTGTCAATCTTCGTCATGAAGGAGCGAAATGGGATTTTGCTTCTACTACCAGCTATCAGTTCCTGGATGACAATATGAAGATGGATCAGGATTATCTTCCTGGAGATTATTTGAGCTTACAGCAAGATCAGTTGCAGAATTCTATCACTCAGGAGTTCACATTTAAGAGTCGTCAGCCTTTCTTCGGCTTCTGGCATCTTACCCAGGGTGCATTCTTCTCCCATGTGTGGTTGAAGACAAATGGTCCTGTAAAATTCGGTTCAGAATTGACGAAGCCTATCAGTAACGTTATCCAGAGTCAGATGCAGCAGGCAATGCCTCCGGCAATGGCTAGCGGAGTTTCTGTCAATGTAGATATGGGAGCTCCGGGTTTGTTCCATACTCCTCAGAGCAATTTGGGTCTCTATCACGAGAGTACGTTTGATGTTTCTTCCCGTCTGAAAGCAACGCTTGGTTTGCGCTACGATTTCATGCATACAAGTATTCATTACGATACTTATGCTTATATGGCGATGACAGCTAAGGTGATGGGCAGGGAGGCTACTTATACTTTGCGTTCAATGCTCAACCGCAAAACGGGTGATGATTACAACCAGCTTCTACCAAAATTTGGCTTAAGTTACCAGCTTGATGAGCAGGGCAGCAATGTTTATGCCACAGTGAGCAAAGGCTATCGTGCAGGCGGTTATAATATCCAGATGTTCAGTGACATCTTGCAGACCGAACTGAATGCTAACCGTCAGCATGCGATGCGAGGCAATTATGACGTTCCTCATACCGATGAAGATTATGATAGGGTGAACCAGACTATTGCCTTTAAGCCGGAAACCTCATGGAATTATGAGGTTGGAACGCATCTCAATCTTTTTGATCATCGTCTTCATTTCGATTTGAGTGCCTTCTATATGCAGGTTCGTAATCAGCAACTCTCTGTGATGGCAGGAACCTATGGCTTTGGCCGAATGATGGTTAATGCAGGTAAGAGTCACAGTTGTGGTATTGAAGCCGCGCTCAAGGGCCAGGCTTTCGACGGTGCTTTTGATTGGGGTGTAAACTATGGTTTTACACGCGCCGTATTTGATGAATATACTGATGGCGAGGGTGATAAGGCTGTGAATTATAAGGACAAGAAGGTTCCTTATGTTCCTCAGCATTCGATAGCAGCCATGGCTGACTATCATTTAGGACAGTTTACCTTCGGATTGAACATGAATGCGCAGGGCAAGACTTACTGGGATAATGCCAATACCTACAGCCAGAAGATGTATTTCGTGATGGGTGCGCATTGTGATATTGATTTCAGCAAGATGAGCATCAGTATCTGGGGTAAGAATCTCACAGATACTAATTACAATACCTTTGCTGTTGATAATGCTGCAACAGGAAAGAAACTGTATTTTGCCCAGCGTGGCAATCCTTTCCAATGTGGTGTTGATCTGAAATTCCACTTTTAGGATTAAATAGAAAAGGAGTTCCGGCATTCTGAAATGCTAGAACTCCTTTTTCTTTTTAATCTCGTTTATTTCCTTTCTTTATTTTAATTCTCCATATCCTACCAGACGGTCGGTGCGGTCGCTCAGAGCCCGATAGTAAACCAGTACATTGTATTTGTTCTGGGTCTGGTAGAAATTTCCTTCTGATGGGAGCAGCCTGATGCTTCCGTCCTCCATCTTCATGAGATACTGATAACTGTAATAACCTTGCTTCATGAAGAGACGTGCGTGATAGGTTTTCGTCATTTCATCATATTCCATCCGGTATTCGGGGAGGAAACGGCCGTAGGTCCAATCTGCGTTCAGATAAACATCGCCTGGCAGTTTTGGAGCTTTCAGGGTAAAGTGAATCTGTGCATATTCGCAGGTGTTGTTGTTTTCTACGTTGTCGCTGTTGCG
>JAJWAL010000094.1:0-3241 GCA_021618535.1 Segatella copri
CAATGATGACCGGTACGTACAGCGATGCCCAGACGGTCGAGCAAGGTGCCCATATCCATGTGATGAATATCACCAACCAAGAAGCTGACAACGGCATCTTTGCCCTCCTGTTCACCAAAAAGTCTGATTCCATCGATAGTTCGCATCTGCTCCATGCAGTAACGGGTCAATTCCTGCTCGTGCTTGGCAATGTTATCCATGCCGAGCGCAGAAACATAATCAATGGCCTTTGCCAGACCGTGGGTAGCTACATAATCAGGAGTACCAGCCTCGAACTTGAAAGGCAACTTCTCGAAAGTAGTCTTCTCGAAACTTACGCTCTCAATCATTTCACCCCCTCCCTGATAAGGAGGCAACTTGTCGAGCCATTCTTCCTTGCCGTAAAGCACACCTATACCAGTAGGACCATAAATCTTATGTCCGCTGAAAGCGAAGAAATCGCAATCCATATCCTGTACATCCACAGCGAAGTGAGGAGTACTCTGAGCGCCATCCACCATGACAGGTACATCGTGCTCATGAGCTATCTTAATCATCTCTTTTACCGGATTCACCGTACCGAGCACGTTGCTCACTTGGGCAATGCTCACGATTTTGGTGCGTTCGGTAAATAAATTGGCGAATTCATCGAGGTTTATCTCACCTTTATCGTTGATAGGGATTACACGGATGGCAATTCCCTTCTTGGCAGCCTGCAACTGCCAAGGCACGATATTGGAGTGATGCTCCATGGTAGAGATAATCACCTCGTCGCCCTCGCTCATAAAGGCATCGCAGAACGATGAAACCACGAGATTCAGACTCTCTGTAGTGCCACGGGTAAAGATGACTTCCTCAACCTTAGGCGCATTGATAAACTTGCGCACGGTTTCGCGGGCTGCCTCATGAAGGTCGGTAGCCTGCTGAGAGAGATAGTGAACACCACGATGCACATTGGCATTTACATTGAGATACTCGTCGCGCATGGCATCGAGCACGCACAATGGCTTCTGCGTGGTTGCCGCATTATCCAGATACACCAATGGCTTATCATAGACCTTTCTCGATAAAATCGGGAAATCTGCTCTTACTTGATTGATATCATACATATTTTTAAGAACTTAACTCCTTTAAAAGGATATTATCTACTTGCAAAGCTTGCAGCCCTCACACTTATTGAGTTCACCACGGAATCGCTTCTCTACGAGATGATGCAGGCGGTCACGCAATGGCTCCAGCTCCATCTTGTCGATGACTTCGTTGATAAATGCAAACTGAAGGAGCAACTTAGCCTCCTCGCGGCTCACACCACGCTGCTGCATATAGAACAATGCGGCATCGTTGAGCTGACCTACAGTACTTCCGTGCGCACACTTCACATCATCGGCATAAATCTCCAGCATCGGCTGGGTGAACATACGGGCAGTCTTCGTAGCACAGAGGTTCTGGTTGGTTTCCTGAGAAACAGTTTTCTGGGCACCATGACGAACCAATACTCTGCCGGCGAAAGCACCACGTGCCTCACCATCGAGCACATACTTATAAAGTTCGTTGCTGGTACAATGACCCACCTGATGATCGATGAGCGTATTGTTATCAACCACCTGGTTCTTGTCGGCAATCACACAACCATTGCAGAAACACTCAGCTCCCTCGCCCTTGAATACGAGGTCAAGACGGTTGCGGGTAATACCGTTATGAAGCGTGATGACGTTATGGTTCACGCGGCTGTTAGCCTGCTGCTCAATATAAACGTTGCTGACACGACGGTTCTTGTAATGAGTCTCCTCCAGACAATAGAGATCGAGACTGGCATTCTCGCCAACATAAGCCTCGATAACCTGGGTTGCGAGGAAGTTCTTGTCATCGGCTGCATGGTCGCAGAAGAGGAACTTAGCCTCAGCACCCTGTTCCATGACGATGAGAACACGGCGGTTCACCATCAAATCTACATCCGAACGGAGAATATTGATGACCTGAATGGTTCGCTCCACCTTCACGTTCTTTGGTACGTAGATAAGCAAGCCATCCTGTGCCAGGAATGTATTCAATGCGGTGATGCCATCTTCGTCGGTTTTGGCAATCTTAGCGTAGTATTTCCCGATGAATTCAGGGTTTTCTGCAGCAATCTTGTTCAAAGAATCCACGATTACGCCCTCCGGAAGCTCTACTTTAGGCAATGCTTTGTTATAAAAAGCATCGTTTACAACGAAGTAGAGCGAAGTGCTCAGGTTAGGCACATCGCAGCGGAAAGCCTCGTATGGATCTACCGGAATTTCCAGACGATTCAAGTTCAAGCCATAATCTGGCTCGAAGATGGCGCTCATATCTGTGTACTTGTATCTTTCTACCTTTCGGGAAGGGAAGCCCAGGCGACGGAAGTTCTCAAACGCAGCATCGCGCACCGCATTGAGCACCTCAGCACTGTTCTTCTTGATTATTCTCGAAGAAGACTGATACAAGTCTAAATATTGTTTTTCTGAAAGCATAACCATCCTCCTAATTATTTCTCATCTACTTCAGCCTTGATCCAGTCGTAGCCACGAGCCTCAATCTCCTTGGCAAGTTCAGGACCGGCAGTCTTCACGATTCTACCCTTATAGAGTACGTGAACCACACTTGGCTTAATCATATCGAGCAGACGCTCGTAGTGAGTGATGACGATGGCAGATGTCTTGTCGGTATGCATCTTGTTCACACCATCTGCTACAATACGCATTGCATCCACATCGAGACCAGAGTCGGTTTCATCGAGGATAGAGAGCTTTGGCTCCAGCATAGCCATCTGGAAAATCTCGTTGCGCTTCTTCTCACCACCCGAAAAACCTTCGTTTACTGAACGGCGAGCCAACTTGCTGTCCAATTCCACCAACTCGCGCTTCTCCCGCATCAGCTTCATGAATTCGCTTGTATTCAATGGTTCCAAACCCTGATACTCACGCTTGGCATTGATAGCCGCACGCATGAAGTTGGTCATGGATACGCCAGGAATCTCCACCGGATACTGGAAAGAGAGGAACAAGCCTTCACGGGCACGGTCCTCTGGCTTCATATCCAGGAGGTTCTTGCCGTTGAAGATAGCCTCACCCTCGGTTACGGTATAGAGAGGGTTACCTGTAAGCACAGCGCTCAAGGTTGACTTACCGGAACCGTTAGGTCCCATGATTGCATGTATCTCACCATCGTTGATAGTCAGGTTGATACCTTTCAATATTTCTTTGCCTGCAATAGTAGCATGCAGATTCTTTACCTCTAACATATT
>JAJWAL010000094.1:3341-11888 GCA_021618535.1 Segatella copri
CCTTCGAGTGAAACACTCAGGAGTTTCTGTGCCTCAACGGCAAACTCCATAGGCAACTTGTTGAGCACATCCTTGGCATAACCGTTTACGATCAAGCCGACAGCCTCCTCGGTAGGAATGCCTCGCTGATTGCAATAGAAGAGCTGGTCTTCTGAAATCTTCGAGGTAGTTGCCTCATGCTCGAATACGGCTGTATCGTTATGGGCATCCATGTATGGGAAGGTATGCGCTCCACAATCGCTGCCCAGCAACAAAGAGTCGCAGGAACTGTAGTTGCGGGCATTGTCGGCATTGGATGTAGCACGAACCAGACCTCGATAGGAGTTCTGGCTATGACCTGCCGAGATACCCTTCGAGATGATAGTACTCTTGGTGTTCTTACCCATGTGAATCATCTTGGTACCGGTATCAGCCTCCTGATAGTTGTTGGTAACAGCCACACTGTAGAACTCTGCCACAGAGTTGTCGCCACGCAAGATGCAGGAAGGATACTTCCATGTAATCGCCGAACCGGTCTCTACCTGAGTCCAGCTCAACTTAGAGTTCACACCACGCAAGTCGCCTCGCTTGGTTACCAGGTTCAGCACACCACCCTTACCATGCTCATCACCAGGATACCAGTTCTGAACGGTAGAGTACTTCACCTCAGCATTGTCCTTGACAATAATCTCTACGATAGCCGCATGGAGCTGGTTCTCATCACGCATTGGCGCTGTACATCCCTCCAGGTAAGAAACGTAGGCATCATCATCGGCAATGATCAATGTACGCTCAAACTGACCGGTGTTACGGGCATTGATGCGGAAGTAACTGCTCAACTCCATCGGACAGCGGACGCCCTTAGGAATATAAACGAATGAGCCATCACTGAATACGCAACTGTTCAAGGCTGCATAAAAGTTATCACGATAAGGAACTACGGTTCCCAGATACTCTCTTACCAAATCAGGATGCTCCTTCACAGCCTCACCAATACTGCAGAAGATGACACCCTTCTCACGGAGTTTCTCCTTGAAAGTAGTCTTTACCGACACAGAGTCCATGATGGCATCTACGGCGGTACCGCTCAAAGCCAGACGCTCCTCCAGAGGAATACCAAGTTTATCGAATGTCTTCTCCAGCTCAGGATCAATCTCCTTATTCTTCGGCTTCTTTGCCAAAGGGTCGGCATAGTATGAAATCTCCTGGTAGTCAATAGGTGGCACGTGAACGTGTCCCCACTTTGGCTCCTTGAGCGTCTTCCAGTAATTGTAGGCTTTCAGACGAAATTCGAGCATCCAGTCTGGCTCTCCCTTCTTCTGCGAGATCAGGCGCACAACATCCTCGTTGAGACCCTTTTCTATGATTTCAGTATGTACATCGGTGGTAAAACCATACTCGTATTTCTGGTCTATCACATCCTTGACAACCTGATTCTGTTCTTTCTCTATTTCTGCCATTGTTATTTAGAATAACCTTTCGTTATTTTAACCCTAAATAGGGATAAGCCGCTGAGGACTCATCCCTACCTTATTATATATATGATAGAACGAAAAACAAATGAATTCTTCACTTTTCGTTCTTCACTCTTCACTTTATTAAAGCTTCTGCTCTACCTCGATCTCAGTGAAGGTTTCGATAACGTCGCCCTCCTGGATATCGTTGTAGTTGACGAGGCTCAAACCGCACTCCATACCGGTAACCACCTCCTTGACATCGTCCTTGTAACGCTTCAAGGCACCGATTTCAGCAGTACGTATCACGATACCGTCACGGATGACGCGAGCCTTATCCTTAGCGTGTACCTTACCCTCGGTAACGAGACCACCGGCAATAGTACCCACCTTAGAAATCTTGAAGGTCTGCTTAACCTCAACCTGACCGGTAACGATTTCCTTCTTCACCTTGTCGAGCATACCAACCATCGCACTCTTGATATCGTCGATAGCATCGTAGATGATAGAGTATGTGTTGATTTCAACACCCTCACGGTCGGCAGCCTTACGAGCATCGGCAGATGGACGAACCTGGAAACCAACGATGACTGCATCTGAAGCAGATGCCAGCATCACGTCGTTCTCTGAAATCTGACCCACAGCCTTGTTCACCACGTTCACCTGAACCTTCTCGGTAGAAAGCTTGATGAAAGAGTCGCTCAAAGCCTCAACAGAACCGTCGGTATCACCCTTTACGATGACGTTCAACTCGTGGAACTCACCACGTGCGATACGGTGAGAAATATCACCCAAGGTCAAGCGCTTCTGAGTACGCAAGCCCTGCTCACGCTGCAACTGCTCACGCTTGTTGGCGATTTCGCGAGCCTCCTGCTCTGTCTCGATTACGTGGAACTGGTCACCTGCAGTAGGCGCACCGTTCAAACCGAGGATGATAGCTGGCTCAGCTGGAGCAGCCGACTTGATGTTGACATTACGCTCATTGAACATCGCCTTGACACGACCCCAAGAAGTACCGGCGAGTACGATGTCGCCTACCTTCAAGGTACCATTGGCAACCAATACGGTAGAAACATATCCACGACCCTTGTCGAGAGAGGACTCGATGATGGTACCTGTAGCACGACGGTTAGGGTTAGCCTTCAAGTCGAGCATATCAGCCTCGAGGAGCACCTTGTCGAGCAGATCGTGAACACCGATACCCTTCTTGGCACTGATTTCCTGGCACTGATACTTACCACCCCACTCCTCAACGAGCAGGTTCATGTTAGCCAAGTCCTCACGGATACGGTCTGGGTTAGCACCTGGCTTATCAATCTTGTTGATTGCGAATACCATAGGCACACCGGCAGCCTGCGCATGAGCGATAGCCTCCTTGGTAGTTGGCATCACAGAGTCATCGGCTGCGATGATGATGATGGCGATATCGGTAGCCTGGGCACCACGGGCACGCATGGCGGTAAACGCCTCGTGACCTGGAGTATCAAGGAAGGTTACCTTGCGACCGCTTTTCAGGGTCACACTATAGGCACCGATATGCTGGGTAATACCACCCGCCTCACCGGCAATCACATTGGTATTGCGGATATAGTCGAGCAAAGAGGTCTTACCGTGGTCTACGTGACCCATGACGGTTACGATTGGAGCACGTGGAACCAAGTCGTTCTCATCATCCACTTCCTCGCTCACGGCCTCCTGAACCTCGGCACTCACGTATTCGGTCTTGAAACCGAACTCCTCAGCTACCATGTTGATGGTCTCTGCATCCAGGCGCTGGTTGATAGATACCATGATACCTACGCCCATCAGGGTAGAGATAACCTGAGTAACGCTGATATCCATCATCGTAGCCAACTCGCTAACGGTAACGAACTCCGTAAGTTTCAGGGTCTTGCTTTCCTTCTGCTCCTGACGAGCCTGATCCTGCAACTTCTCCTGAACAGCCTCACGCTTCTCCTTACGGTACTTAGCACCCTTCTTGTTCTGACTCTTGCTGGTCAAACGTGCAAGAGTCTCCTTAACCTGGCGTGCTACAGCCTCGTCATCAACCTCGATCTGGCGCTGGTTGCCGCGGTTGTTGTTATTGCCGCGATTATTATTGTTATTATTTCTGTTGCGGTTTTTGTTCTTCTTGTTATTACCGCCGTTGTTGCCATTACCTCCGCCATTATTCTTAGCTTCGGCATTGATGTCAACACGTTCTTTGTTGATACGAACACGCTTTTTGCGCTCATTGTGCTGTTGAGCCATTTTCTCCTCACGTTCCTTGCGGCGCTCCTCCTTGGTTTTCTTCTTAGGACGAGTGCTCTGGTTGAGAGAAGACAAATCTATCTTGCCCAACACCTTAGGCTCATTAGCAGTAAACTTCTTCTCACTCTTGAGAGTAAACACGCTGTTGTCTGCTGCGCCAGCAGAATGCTGTGCAGTTTCATTCTTAGCATGATGATGCTCTTTCTTTCCCTGAGGAGCATTCTGCTTATTCATCTGAGCGTTTGACTGCTGTGATTTCTGATGATTTTCCTGTTTCATTTGCTGTTTATGCTGAGAAGCCTGTTGTGGCTTCTGTTCCTTCTTTTGCTCAGCCTTAGGAGCGTCTTTCTTCTGCTCAGGACTGACGGCAGCAGTCTCAGGCTTTTCCGCAACAGACTCTGCAGCAGGCTTCTTACCGATATTGTCCAAGTCAATCTTTCCCAGCGGCTTATACTGCTGCTGTCCATTAGACTCCAACAAGCTTTCAGCGCGATTGTCCTTCTGCTCTGGCGCACGCTTCTTATCTTTTGCTTTTTTGGTAAAGAGTTTCTCAGCCTGATCACGAACCTCTCTGTCCTGACTGAAGGCATCATTCAATGCCTTGTATTGCTGGTCGGTGAGTTTGAAGCTCGGTTCTGCCTTGACATCTCCCAGGTCTTTTCTTTTCTCTAGGAATTCAACTGCCGTCTGAAGTCCTATATTTAATTCACGTAGTGCTTTATTTAATCTGATGCTCATAAATTATTTATTCTCCTATTTTTAAAGTTAGATTCCCTGCAAGCACTCGCTGGCAAGGGAATTATTGTTCGAATTCGGCGCGCAACACGCTGAGTACATGATCAACGGTCTCCTCTTCGAGGTCGGCCTTCTCAATCAGCAAGTTGCGAGGTGCATTGAGTACCTGCTTGGCAGTATCAAGACCGATGCCCTTGATAGCATCGATAACCCACTGGTCAATCTCATCAGAGAACTCATCCAAGTAGATATCCTCATCGGCCTCATTCTCGTCTACCTCACGGAATACGTCGATGGTATATTCTGTAAGCATAGAAGCCAGTTTGATGTTCATACCGCCACGGCCGATAGCCAAACTAACTTCCTCAGGCTGCAAGTAAACCTCTGCTTTCTTGTTCTCATCATCAACATTGATTGAAGAAACCTTGGCTGGAGCCAACGCACGCTGAATGAAGAGTTTGGTATTGCTTGAGTAGTTGATGACATCGAGATTCTCGTTGCAAAGTTCGCGAACGATACCGTGAACGCGGCTACCCTTAACACCTACACATGCGCCAACCGGGTCGATACGCTCATCGAATGTTTCAACAGCAATCTTAGCACGCTCTCCCGGAAGACGGGCGATACGGCGGATTGCAATCAGACCGTCTGCAATCTCAGGAACCTCAGCCTCCAACAGGCGCTGCAGGAAGATTGGAGCAGTACGGCTCAAGATAATCTTTGGATTATTGTTCTCGTTGTCTACACGAAGGATGACCGCACGAACAGTCTCACCCTTGCGGTAAGTATCACCAGGAATCTGCTCAGTCTTAGGCAACATGAGCTCGTTGTTCTCATCATCTACAATCAGAACCTCGCGCTTCCAAACCTGATAAACCTCACCAGAGATAACCTGACCTACGCGATCCTTGTATTTGTTGTAGAGTGAATCATGCTCCAACTCAAGAATCTTGGAAGCCAAAGTCTGACGAAGAGTCAAGATGGCACGACGACCAAACTTATTGAAGTCAACCGTCTCACTTACATCCTCACCAACCTCGTAATCCGGCTCAATCTTACGAGCCTCAGAAAGTGTAATTTCCTTATTTTCATCTTCAACTTCGCCATCAGCAACAACTATACGGTTGCGATAAATTTCGAAGTCACCCTTGTCAGGGTTCACGATGACATCAAAGTTTTCGTCACTACCAAAAATCTTGGCAAGTACATTACGGAAGCTCTCCTCCAATACACTTACCAATGTAGTACGGTCGATATTCTTTGTTTCTTTAAACTCGCGGAATGTATCAATCATACTCGCTGTCAATTCTTGCTCTTTTTTAGCCATAACTTAATTGAAACTAATTATGTATTTTGTATATTTTACTTTATCCATCTGGTAAACGTGATCAACCTCCTGCTTAATCGGACGTTTTTTACCTTCAACCTTTACCTTTTCTTCAACGCCAACTGTGAAGTCATTTCCTTCAACAGCTTTCAAGATACCCTTCACCTTCTTGCCGTCGGCATCAAGCACCTCTACCTCCTTGCCAATGAAATTGATATACTGCTGCGGAACTTTGAACGGTTGACCCAAGCCTGCAGAGCCAACTTCGAGCTCATAGTCTTCCTCGTCACGGTTCAAATGATCCTCAATATACTTACTCAAGGCAACACAATCCTCAATCCATACTCCATCGGCATGGTCAATCTCAACAACGATTCTATCGTCGGGACTGATTTCAATGCTTACCAAGAAATATTCCTTATCTTGGAGCCATTCTTCAACTAATTTTTTTACGACGTTTTTATCAATCATATATACCTTATTAAAATAAAATGAGGAACTCTTGTGAGCCCCTCATTCCACTGAACGTTGCAAAATTACAAATATTTTTGTGATTAGCCAAAAAAAATGCAACTTTTTATTCGCAACGTGCACATTTTTAATCGATTGTGCACGTTTTTGTACTTATTTCTTCACAGGATGCAGTATTTTTTCGTATTCTGATGGAGAATTCAGCAATTTTACTGCTTCCTTAATCTGCTTGTCATAGCGCATGGAATTCTGGATGGCACCGCGCTGGAAATAATAGGCAGAAACGATGTCATTTTCCAACAGATGCTTGATGTAATCCTTGTTATAATCCAGATCCTTTGCCACATTATGGCTCAGCTTTTTCTTCAAAGCCTCAAACTCTGCCTTGGCATCATCGTAGTAGCCTTCAAACTTAGCGAGTTTTTCCAAGTCTTTGAGATACTTTTCTGTTTCACGGTCGTACTGGAAGTTAGCCTTCAACACGCGTGTCTTGAATTCATCATAGTCGGCATCGGTCAGCGAGAACTCCTTCGCAGGAGCAATAGCAGGATGCTTGGCGATATAATCAACCTCATAATTAAGCATCACCTCATTACTGTCGCGGGCACCAGCCAGATAGAAGGCGATGTTTGGCAAAGAATCAGGCTTTACTTCTACATCCGGCTTCACGCCACCTCCATCTCTCACTTCTCTGCCACCTGCGGTATAGAACACCTTGGTAAGAGAGTCGGGAACATGCTCCACATAACCACCCTTATCGTGCTTATAGTTGAGTGCCTGAACGCATCGACCGCTAGGAATGAAATATTTAGCAGTAGTAAGTTTCACCTGTCCGTTATAAGGCAAATCCATGGTAGTCTGCACCAATCCCTTTCCATACGTGCGCGTACCTAATATTACAGCACGGTCATAATCCTGCAGACTGCCGCTCATGATTTCACTGGCACTGGCAGAATTCTCGTTCACCAATACCACCATCGGCATAACGGAATCTATCGGTTCAACCGTGGTCTTATAAACATGATTAGAACGCTGCAACTTTCCCTTCATCTCCAAGACTGCCTTACCTTTAGGCAAGAACATATTGATGATACTGACCGCTTCGGTAACAGAACCACCACCATTATTACGCAGATCGAAGACAAGACTCTTGGCTCCTTGCTTTCTCAAATCGATGAAAGCACGACGCACTTCCTTGGCTGACTGCTCGGTAAAGGAATTGAAGTTGATGTAACCGATGTTACCCTCCAACATGCCATAATAAGGCAAGAACGGCAACTGGATGGTACGGCGTGTTACCTTCACCTTCATCGTCTTGCCTGTACTTGGACGTTTAACTTTCAGCATGAAAGAAGAACCCGGGTCACCACGAAGATGATCGCTGACATAGCTCACCTCCTTATTGGTCATATCCTCATCATCAATACTCAGGATGATGTCACCCTTCTTCAGTCCCACTTCTGCAGCAGGCATATTCTCGTAAGGCTCGCTGATACAGACGCGCTGCAACTGAAAATTGTAGCGTATCACCGCACCTACACCCGCATACTTGCCGGTGAGCAGGTTCTTGAGTTCCTTCATCTTCTGCTCAGGATAATAGGTAGTATAAGGGTCGAGACTACGCAACATGGCATTGATACCATTTCCGACCACAACTTCAGCATCGAGCGTATCAACATACATCAAATCGAGATTTTTGTAGATGGCATTGAATATTTCCATATTCTTTGCGGCTTTGAAGTCATGATCTTTGTCAACCTGGGCAAAAGTAGGAACTGCCAGGAGCACCATAAGCAAGGAGAACAGTATTCTTTTCATTGTTACCTTATTTAATTGTATATGATTCAACTTATTGGTTATTTTCTCCTCCTCTTCACGGCATTCGCCCTCGGGAGAAGATTTCGACCACAAAAGTACTCATTTCTTTGCGAAAAACACCATAAAATAGGCAAAAAGTGGCACAAAGATAAGAAAAAATACACTTTTTTAGGGAAAAAGCGAAAAAAGTCAGCAAAAAATTTGGCAGAATGAAGAAAAGTTAGTACTTTTGCACACGAAAATAAGGAACGTCATGTTCTTTACAGAAAAAAATGCTTCAATAGCTCAGTTGGTTAGAGCACCTGACTGTTAATCAGGGGGTCGTTGGTTCAAGCCCATCTTGAAGCGCAAGAGAGTTTCAGGTTAGCCTCGTAACTCATCTTCTTTCATAGCAAATTGCTTCAATAGCTCAGTTGGTTAGAGCACCTGACTGTTAATCAGGGGGTCGTTGGTTCAAGCCCATCTTGAAGCGCAGAAAAGAGTCACAAGTTTTACTTGTGACTCTTTTTGTTT
>JAJWAL010000095.1:0-5953 GCA_021618535.1 Segatella copri
TTCACAAGGTTGTGGACCACAAACTTGTGAACTTTTAATATTATTTTGTAAATCAGGTATTTAAAAGCTGTTTTTTATGCATAAAACAAGCCGTACTCAGAGGCTTTTCTTATCAAACACACCATTCATCGTGATGCAGAGATGCTGGAACTTGCTGAGGAGCTTGTCTGACCATTTCGTCATGTTGTAAAGGTCCTTGATTTCCTTAAACTTCTTTTCCTCCCATTGCGGATAATCTATCTCTGAGAAATAACGGCGGTAGTCGCGGAGATTGTCGCCCGAGAAATGGAGATAATCGTCGATGTCGCCAAACCATTCGGGAGTCATCATCTGGGTGGCAAAGGCTTCGAAGTTCTGGTTGTCCTGAAGCATGCAGTTGTGATTCAATACACACCATACGCAGAACCAATGGTTCTTGCGGGTAACAAATTTCAACATATTGGCTATCTGAGTCTTCAGATTCTGCATGTCGATGTATTTGCCGTCTTTTACTTTGTAGAAAACCTCGTTGGGAAGGGTTTCCGGAATGCCTTCGGGATGTTCCAAATCGTAGATTTCCTGCTCGATGATGTGCCATTTTACGGTGGCTGATACCAGCTTGAGATATTCTTGTGCTGTAAAATTGACGTGGGCAAGCTGGGCGCCCAGCAGTTGGGTGTCTCTTATATATTTCATAAAGTCGAGGCGCAGATTTTCCGGTACCTCGTCTTTTAGCGTTTTTCTTACTTCCAGCAATTGGCTGACGGAGAGCTGCTTTCCGTTGTTGTCATATTCCAGGGTTGTAAAGTATCGGTCTATGTCGCTGATGCCCTTTGGTTCTTCCTGATATTCCTGTAGCGACATTTCGAAGAGGCGGGTGGTCTGCTCTTCGCTCATGGCGAGGTTGGTGAAATGGCTCAGCTGGCGGAAGTGGAGCATCAGATAACAGGCCATGCTGTATAGCTGGAAGAGATTCCAGAGGCGCTCTACGGGTTTTACGCCGGGGATATGAGTGGGTTTTACCTGGCGTAACAGTTCTTTCTGGAGTTTGGTTACTTCGTTTACATCGATAGTACTTCCTTTGCCCAGTTCATCGGTTTCAAAAAATTCATTGAGTTTCGGCAGGATGCGGGTCATATCCAGCGGCACCACTTTCATCCGTTTTCCTTCTATCTGTTTTCCCTTTTTCATGTCTTCCATGATATGCGCCATCAGGGGTGTAAACTTCTGCATTACGATGATGCTGATGCTTACTTCGTGGGTTTCGTTCTGCTCCTTTCGCTGCTTGGCTATGTCGTTGTGCTGCAGCACCATATCTTTCTCTGCCATATAGCAGAGCCGGGTGGCTTTGGTGCAGAGCGAACGGATATCGAAGGTAAGTTCCTGCGGACTGTAATCTTCCCATGCATCTACCAGAATGCTGAGCATTCGGCAGAAGTTGTCGAGCTGTCGGTCGAAGACTTCGTAGCTGAATTTTATTTCATCTTTATCTTCATTCATTGTCAGTCTGTTTTAAGAAAATAAGTTTTGCCACAAAGGTAAGATTTATTTTCGGATTATGCAAGGATATGCATCTGTTTTTCCTCTTTTTTCCCCATACTTTTCCCCGTAGCCCCCTTGTTTCTTCCCTGATTTCAGAAAAGTAGCGGGAAGGTGGCGGGGAAAATTTGGAATCGGTGAAGGGAAGTATTAACTTTGCAATCGAAAACGAAAGAGCGGCGAAATGCTGAGCCATGAATGAGCTGAAACTCTTCACTCTTCACCTGAAGCCCGGAAATGCCCATAAACAGAGGGGTTTCGAGGGGTGAAGAGTCAGAGACAACTCTTCACCCACTCTTCACCACTCTTCACCTTATTATATATAAGGACAAAAAGGATGATTATTATTAATCTTAAAATTTACACATAATGGAAAATTTAAAAACCTTATCGTCATCAGATAAGATGACAAACGAAATTTCAGCACTCTCTCTTGTTGAGAGTTTTCTCGATGAGTATTATCTCTTCCGTAGAAATGTGCTAAGTGGTAAAACCGAGTATCTCACTCTCTCAAAGAATGAGGACGAAACTGAGGAGGCCGTAGAAGAGGAACCGGAAACCGGTGGGGAAGAGGAGGAATCTTCTGACTCAACCTGGAAGGTGCTGACTCCGGAGGCTTTCAATTCCATCGTCCGTCACGCCAAACGGTTGGGTGTGGGAGGCAAGAAGTCGCCCCGACAGGATATTGAGGAGTTCGTACGTTCTGAAGAGGTTCCGGAGTTTGACCCTATCAGGGAATATCTCGAGAACCTGCCGGAATGGGATGGTAAGAACCATGTGGCTGAACTCTTTGGCAGGATTCCGGGGCTTACAAGTGAACAGTTGGGATGGTGCGCCACCTGGCTCCGTTCAGCTGTCGCCCACTGGTTGCAGATGGATATGTTTCATGGCAACGAAACCACTCCTGTGCTTATCGGCAAGCAGGGTTGCGGCAAGAGTACCTTTGCCTATCGCCTGCTGCCGGATCATCTGCGACAGTATTTCCTCGACCACATCAACTTTGCCAATAAGTTTGACTCCGAGATGGCGCTCACTCATAATCTCTATGTCAACATAGATGAGTTTGCGAATATGGGACCATCGCAGCAGGGCAAGCTGAAGCAGATGCTTTCGAAGGTGAAGGTGAACGGGCGCCCTATCTTCGGCAAGTGTCAGGATGACCGTCCGCGTTATGCTTCCTTCCTGGCAACCACCAATGATGAGCATCCGCTCTGCGACCCTACGGGTAGCCGTCGATTCGTCTGTCTGCACATTCCGGCAGGTGAATATATCGACAACGGTTCACCCATCATTTATGACCAGCTCTATGCACAAGTTATGTATGAGCTTTGTCATAAGAAGACGCCTTACTGGTTTACCAATGCCGAGGTGGATCGCATCCAGAAGTGCAATCTTCCTTTCTTCAAGGTAGATGATTTTGAATCGATGCTGAAGAGCAGCTTCCGTGTTCCCGAGGATAATGAAACGGGCGAATGGCTCATCTGTTCGGATGTTTTCGAGGTTCTGCACGAAAGATTTCCGATGCTGATCAGTAATCTGAGTACCAAGATTCGCATCGGCCAGTCGCTCAAACTCCTGGGTTGCAAGATGAAGCATACCAAGAAGGGTCAGGCCTATCTGCTTGTAAGAATCTGAAAGTATAGCTAAGCGGCAGACGGGTGAAGAGTGGTGAAGAGTGGGTGAAGAGTAAGAAACAACTCTTCACCCCTCGAATCCCCTCTGTTTATCGGCATTTCCGAGGATTAGGTGAAGAGTGAAGAGTTTCTCGCAGTTCCTTTCTTAAAAATTCTTTCTCAGGCTTTTCCGATGGCTGTCTGACTAGAACAGCCCACTGTTCTCATAGCGGCTAGTTGGCTGTCTGTGGTTCGCCAGTTGGCTATTTGCCGATAACAGCCTCTCAATCTTTCGAAGAAAAAATTATTTATCCAACTTAAAAAATAAAGAACATGAACAACATTTCAATCCATTCCATTGATACGGTATGTCTCAAGGAAGCGTGCCCGGTACATCACCTTTGTGCTCGTTTTGAGCGTTATCAGAAGTTGCGTAAGTCGGAGAAGGTATTCAGTATTCTGAACCCGGACCATATAGCCTGCAGCGAGCAGGGCTGCGCCTATCGGCTTCAGAAGAAGATCATACGCATGGCACGCGGATTCCGCCGCATGTTCGGTACGATACCTTCTGCCAATACGCCTCATTTCTGGCACTTTTCGCCCTATATCAGCGAAAGCACCTATTGCAAGGCGAAGCGCGGCGCCATCCTCATCGCACCCGATATGCAGCAGAAATTACTGCGTCTCTTCGAGCAGAATGGCGCCGATATCAGCATCGGTTTTGATGAATATGTAGAGCAGGAGGGCTATGAAGAAGTAGATACCGCAAACTGTAAAAAAATATAATTTTTGCTATCTTTTAGCGGTAATGAAACAGATTTTTATTATTTTTGTTTCCTGAATTTTACAACTAAACAATAAGAAATAGATTATGCGTGTTATTATCGAA
Organism: Segatella copri; assembly: GCA_021618535.1. Lineage (GTDB taxonomy): Bacteria > Bacteroidota > Bacteroidia > Bacteroidales > Bacteroidaceae > Prevotella > Prevotella copri_O. Next base: position 4,021 of record JAJWAL010000095.1, read on the forward strand.
AAAGATTATGAGAAGCTGTCAAAGTGGGCAGCTGATCATGTAGTTGAAACAATTAACAGATTTCAACCAACTGCTGAACGTCCTTTTGTTCTGGGTTTGCCAACCGGTTCTTCACCTCAGGGCATGTATGCCAATCTGGTAAAGGCGGTAAAAGAAGGCAAGGTTTCGTTCAAGCATGTCATCACCTTCAATATGGATGAATATGTAGGTTTGGCGGAATCTCATCCTGAGAGCTATCACTCTTTCATGGCTGCCAATCTCTTCAATCATATCGACTGCCCTAAGGAGAATATTCATATCCTGAACGGCAATGCCGAGAACCTGGAAGAGGAGTGCCGTCATTATGAGCAGATGATAGAAGAAGCGGGTGGCATCGACCTCTTTATCGGTGGTATCGGTCCTGATGGCCATATCGCTTTCAACGAGCCATTCTCTTCTCTCACCTCCCGCACCCGAGTAAAGACGCTCACTACAGATACAAAGATTGCCAACTCCCGTTTCTTCGATAATGATCCTGAGAAGGTACCTAGTCTGGCTCTGACCGTAGGTGTGGGTACCGTGATGGCTGCCCGAGAGGTGATGATTCTCTGCAACGGTCATAACAAGGCACGCGCCCTGCAGGCTGCCATCGAAGGTCCTGTTACTCAGGCTTGGACCATCAGCGCTCTGCAGCAGCACCAGCATGGTATCATCGTTTGTGATGAGATGGCCTGCGATGAACTGAAGGTGGGTACTTACCGCTACTTCAAGGATATCGAAAAGGATAACATCTAAGTTATCTGATGCCTATAAAAAAGAATAAGGATGATGACTATTCGTCATCATCCTTATTTTCTGCTATAACCTGAGGACCGCGAACCTTGTCTTTGAGTCCCAGACCTTTCTTGATTTCAATATTTACTCCATCGCTCAAACCGGTGGTTACCTGTTTGCGCTCATAAGTCTTCTTCTTGTCGCTACCTTTTATGATATATACAAAGGTAGAATCGCCGCTAAACTCGATGGCACTCTCCGGAACGGTGAGCACATGGGTAGCCTTGGCCAGTACAATCTCGGCATTGGCGCTGTAGCCTGAACGAATTTTGCCGCCCTTGGTAGAACGGATGGCTGCCTTTACCTCAAACTGGTTAGCACCATTGTTTTCTACAGCCTTAGGAGAGATATATTCCAGGTTAGCCTCGAAGTTGAGGTTCTGCAAGGCTCCGATGGTAATCTTCATCGGCATTCCCGTAACGAGACTTCCCACTTCGGTTTCATCGATATTGCCACGGAAGATGAGGTCGTTCATGTTGGCCACACTGGCGATGGTAGTACCATCGTTGAAAGTGTTGGCAAGAATCACCGAGTTACCCACCTTGACCGGAATATCGAGGATAATGCCCGAGATGGTAGAACGGATGAGGGTGGAAGAAGCGCTGGCATTGCTCTTGCTTACACCATCGCGCACCACCTGGAGAGCATCTTCGGCAGCGGTTACCTCCTCGCGTGCCTGTTTCATCGCCTGCTTTACCTTATCAAACTCATCGGCGCTGACCAGCTGTTTCTTGAAGAGCTGTTCCTCACGACCATAATCCACCTGTGCCTGTTTCAGGTTGATTTCAGCAAGGCGCACGCGTGCCTGAGCCGAACTGAGCTGTCCCATATCCGGAATCACCTTTACCTTGGCGATAACCTCGCCCGCCTGAACATAATCACCAGCTTCTTTGCAAATCTCGGTGATGATACCGCTAATCTGAGGCTTTACGCTCACCTCGTTGCGAGGCTCAATCTTGCCCGTGATGACGGTAGTTTTCAAAACATCAGCCATCTTAGGAGTAAACTCAGTATACTCCACAGGCTTAGGCTGCGATTTCTCATAAAGGAACACGAAGGTTCCGATGAAGATCAAGGCGACAATCGCCGCAACAATCAACTTTGAATACTTTTTCATATC
>JAJWAL010000095.1:6053-11873 GCA_021618535.1 Segatella copri
GCTCGCCATGCAGGGGCGAGTCCGGCTAGGCCGCCGAGAATGCAGATGAGGATGGCTGAAGAGATGGCCGTCCAGAAATCTACCTGAAAGTGGGCGGTAAGAATGCCATCCGTGGTACTTCCTACTTCCAGCATCTGCAGGATGGCAACACCGAAGAAAATGCCGCTCATGCCGGCTACCAGGGTGAGGAGAATACTCTCGGAGATGATTTGCGAGAGAATCATCTTAGGCGTGGCTCCGATGGCTCGGCGGATGCCTATCTCGGTGGTTCGCTCCTTTACCGTTACCATCATGATATTGGAAACTCCGATGGCGCCGGCAAGAAGGGTACCGATGCCTACCAGCCAGATGAGGAAGTTGACGCCCTTGAACAGGTTGTCGAGCATCTGGAAGAGGACTTCGGTATTGAACACCATAATGCCCTTTTCGTCCGTAGGGTCTATGCTGTGGGCTCTTGCTACGGTTTCTCTCATCCGTTGGGCAATGCTGCTCATCACTACGCCCGGTTTGCCGGTGGTGGCAATGATGTCTACCGCCTTACCCCGGTTATAAGCGCTGCGCAAAACCGATTGGGGCAGGGTGATGGTTTCATCGGCACGACCGCCGAAATTGATGCCGTTGCCCGAACGGTAATCTACGCCTATCACCATATAATAGGTAGAGTCAACTCTTACGCTCTTTCCGCACGGATCTCCGCCGCCAGGAAAGAGATTCTTGTAAATCTGTTTACCGATGACGCAAACCTTGCGCTGCTGGCGCACATCCATCTCGTTGATGTATCTGCCGTAAAACATTTTAGGCGCAGAAACCTGTGCGTAATCAGGATTTACACCCTGGGTGCTGCCGCTGAATTTCTTGTCGCCAAACACCACCGACTTGTTGCCGCCGAAGAGCAGCGGGGTGATGACATCGAGTTCGGGCACCTGGTGGCGCAGTCTGTCCAGGTCTTTCTCTTCCATCTGCCAGGAGCGCCCCTTGTTGAATCCCTTGTAGGGTTTGGTGGTGTTCTGCGCCCAGATGATAGCGGTGTTGGTGGCAAAGCCTGTGAAGTTGTTCTGCAGCATCTCCTTCAGTCCCTGTCCGCCACCCATCAGGGCGATGAGCATAAACACGCCCCAGAACACGCCGAAGCCCGTAAGCAGACTGCGGCTCTTGTTCCTCGTGATGGTGTCGAGAATCTCTTTATATGTATCTAAATCTAATCGCATAGCCTATTCTATATATATAATAAGGTGTAAGCAAGAATGAATTCAACATTCAACACTTAACATTCAACATTTTGCATTACTCCGCTCTCAGCGCCTCTATCGGTCGGATTCTTGCAGCCTTGATGGCTGGGATGAGTCCGGCGATGGTGCCTGCGATGACGATGGTGATGGTGGCGCCGATGCAGGTGCCGATGCCCACCGTAGGGTTCACAAACATGGCGGCTTTAAACAGTCCGGTATCTACGGTGGTGTGACCGATGGTTGCATCCATGATTTCGTTTGCCGCCACGCCACATACCATTCCGATGTAGCCGAAGAATGAGGTGATGATGATGCTCTCGGTGATGATGAGCTTCAGTATCGACCAAGGCTTGGCTCCGATGGCTTTTCTTACGCCAAACTCTCGGGTTCGCTCCTTCACGGTGATGAGCATGATGTTGCTTACGCCCACGATTCCGCTCAGCAAGGTGAACAGACCTACAATCCAGAGTGCCGTCTGCATGATGGCGATTCCCTGGTTCATCTGGATGTTGTCCACGTATCGGTTCCAGAGCCAGATGGTTCGGTCGTCATCAGGCGCAGCCTGATGGTTGTTGTTGATGCTGGCGCGGTAGTTCTTTTCAAACTGCTTATTGTCCTCCTTGGTCTTCAGGTTCTTGATGGTGAACTCCAGACTTCCTGCATCATCGCCCTTGGCGTAGATAATCTTCACGGTGGAGTAGGCGGTGAAGGCTTCGGTATTATTGCGCGATTCATCATCCTTGTAGATTCCCACCACCTGGAAGTTGAGGTTGTTCACCTTTACGTTCTTGCCCACCAGCGAATGGTAGTCTTTGCAGAGTTCCTTGGCCTGGCTTCGGCTCAGCACCACATTCTTGCGCTGCTCCTTCATATCGATTTCGTTGATGAATCGTCCGGCAATCAGCTCCGTCTTGTCGATTTTGGGATGTGTAGGAGCCACACCCACCAATGACTGGCTTGCCACATAATTATCGCCGTAGTTGATGTTCACGTTATACTGTTCCAGTCTTCCGCCCACATCATCTACGTACTGGCCGTAGGTCTGGTTGCTGATGAGGATATCCTTGTCGTTGAGCGTGATGCTTCTGCCTTCCTTCAGTCCCTTGTAAGCCTTGGAGGTTTCGCCCGGGAATACTCGCATGGAGTTGGCAAGGAATCGGGTGCTTTGCTGCAACTGGGCATTAATCAGTCCGTTGCCGGCACCCAGCAGGAATATCAGCATGAAGATACCCCAGGCAACGGCAAATCCCGTGAGCGAAGTGCGGAGCTTGTTGCGCTTCGACGTGCTCCATATTTCTTTGATTAATTCTCTCATTATTTTTAGTTGATAATTAATAGTTGATAGTTTATAGAGGGCTGACGCCATCAGCAGTTCTGCCCTATTAACTATAAACTTTAAACTATAAACTTCTTACTTCACGTAGTCTTTCGATACGAGATGATGGTCTCTGTTGTCTTCGATACTTCCGATGAGTCCGTCCTTGATGTGGATAACCTTATCGGTCTCGTTGGCTACACCGCTTTCGTGGGTTACCACCACAATGGTCATTCCCTCTTTCTGGTGCAATTCCTTCAGCAGGTCCATCACTTCCACGCTCGTTTTGGAGTCGAGAGCTCCGGTAGGCTCATCGGCAAGGATGATTTCGGGTTTGGTGATGAGGGCACGGGCGATGGCTACACGCTGCTTCTGTCCTCCAGACATTTCGTTGGGATAATGGTTGGCCCATTGTTTCAAGCCCAGTTTTTCGAGATATTCCATCGCCAGTTCGTGGCGCTTCTTGCGGCTCACGCCCTGGTAGAAGAGTGGAAGCTCCACGTTTTCCACCGCCGTCTTGAACGAGATGAGGTTGAACGATTGGAAGATGAAGCCTATCATCTTGTTTCGGTATTCGGCAGCACGGGTTTCCGAGAGGTCTTTGATGAGCACATCATTGAGTCGGTATTCGCCCGTATCGTAGTTGTCGAGAATACCCAATATATTTAATAAGGTGGATTTTCCCGAGCCGGAAGCACCCATGATGCTGACGAACTCGCCACGTTCGATGTCGAGATCGATGCCCTTCAGCACATGGAGTGGCTGAGCACCCTGGTAGGTCTTGTTGACGTCTTTTAGATGAATTAATGACATATTACTTTCGTTTTATGGATATCAATTTAAACCATTAGACGCTTGCAACTTTCAGAAAGTTGCAAGCGTAACTCTTTTTTAAAACGTTATTACATACACCTTATTATATATAAGGCAAAAACAGAAGCTATAAATATATATTTGAGGATGAATAGTGTCATCATATCTTTATCTTTTTGAGATTCTTCTCCAACTCTTCCTTCACTTCATCGATGGAGATGTCGAGAAGCTGCATCTGTCGGGCGAGTTCCGGGAGTCTTTCTTTCATAAACTCCTTCTTGCGGGTTTTCTTAATCTGCTTCTTGGCTCCAGCGGAAACAAAGTAGCCCAAGCCTCGCTTGTTGTAGATAATCTCGTCGGTGGCAAGCAGGTCGTATGCCTTCACGGTTGTGTTGGCATTTACCTCCAGCAGTACGGCGTATTCCCTGACGCTCGGTATTCGCTCGTCCTCCTTGTACTTGCCCGCCAGAATTTCATCGCTCAATCGTTCGGCTATCTGTACGTATATTGCTTTATCATTACTGAAATTCATAATCTTCAAATTTTAATTCTTAGATGTTGATCCACTTGTTGCAGATAACCTGCATGCGGGTGAAGAGCTTGTAGGATGCCCAATAGTTGAAGGCAGCCAAAGCAAGAAAAACAAAGAATGCTGTAATTGTTATACAATAGTCAGCTGTGGAACCATTGCTGAAGTTAATATGACTGAAGAAATCAAAAACTCCAGCTTCTCCTAATTTGTTGATGATGTATCCCAAAATCATACTAAGAAGAATGCCCGTGCAAGCTGTTAGCAATACTGGCAACTTGCGATAGAATGTTCCGCCAAGTGTTGCGAAAGAATGGGAAAATAGTATGAATGAATAGAGGGTAATCCATTTCAGCCAGTCGTTGTCGAAAGGGTGAATTGTGGGAATAATATGGCTGAGCACAGCCCAGGTGATGCTGATATGAAAATCTGGAGTGATGATGAAACTAAAGATGAACTGTATAACATCGGCCAAGATTACTGCTGCAAAAAGTTGAACCAAAACACCGATACTCATCATGAGTAGTCGGGCCACAAACTTCTCTAGATTACAAGCAGGAAGCATCAGGAAACTCTCTCTTTGCAATTTAGTCTTCATGTTATTGAATATACAACTTGCCAAGACGTAGAACGCGATGAATGCTATTACAGAAAAGAACATGCAAACACTTACCTGGTATTGATGACCAGCCTGCTCTACATCGGTTGAGTTAAGCCAATATCTCATGCTGAAAAGTCGCAATACACAATAGATGGAAATGCTGATGGCGAGACCTGCTGTAGCTCCAAGATGACGCTGCCAGTTGGTGAGAATATCCCAACGAAGTACCATGCTTAATCTATGTAAATCGAAATTCTTTTTCATAATCGTCTAATTTTTAATCGTTTAATTTTCCATTAATTACTGCATTGAAGAGCAACTCCAGGTTCATCTGTGTTTCCTGTTTTCCCTCCTGACGCTTGCAGATGGCGGCATTGCCCTGCAGGGTTGGCTCGGCGTAGAGCACGGTGTCGTCCATTTCCTGTGGGTTGCGATATTCGAAGGTGTATTTCTCGCAGATGTTTGAAATAGATGCGTCGAGCAGAAGCTGGCTCTGGTTCATGATGATGATGTGGTCGAGCAACGACTCTACATCGTGCACCTGATGAGTTGAGATGATGAGGGTGCGGTCTTCCGTCATGTTGTTGGCGATGACCTTACGGAACTGGCTCTTCGATGGGATGTCGAGACCATTGGTTGGCTCGTCCATCAGAAGAAAGCGGGTACCCGTGGCGAGTGCAAAACTCATGAATACCTTCTTCTTCTGTCCCATCGAGAGTTCGTTCAACTTGAGAGAGAGTGGTAAATCAAAATCCTTGAGGCAACGGTCCAGCACTTCCTGCGAGAAGTTAGGATAGAATCCCTGGTTCATCTTCACATAAGTGGCGAGGGATACGTTGGGCAGTTCAAACTCTTCGGGCACCATGAAGATGTCCTTCAGCATCTCGGCTCTGCGGTCTTGTGCCGAAATGCCATCCACGAGAACAGTACCTTGTTGCTGGCGGAGCAATCCGCTGATGAGGTAGAGCAGGGTGCTCTTGCCTGTACCGTTCTTACCGAGCAAGCCATAAATGTTGTTCTCCTTGAGCTCCAAAGAGAAATCTCTAAATACAAGGTGCTTGCTACCTGGGTATCTGAAATCAATGTCTTTAATCTGTATCATAATCTTTAATGTTTTAGTGTACTACTTCAATAGAACACTGCAAAGGTATGCTTTTTCTCAATAAGTTCCAAACTTTTGGGCAATTATTTTCTTACTTTAACGTATTGTTAACAATTCCACCTTATTATATTAGAAGAAGAGTATGATATGGAATAATATCTTGTAATATAGAGCATTCACTACTGTCCGGATAAAATCCGGAACATGTAGCCTAAGTTGTTGAAAATTAAT
>JAJWAL010000096.1:0-11825 GCA_021618535.1 Segatella copri
AATATATATAATATAATATAATAATAAAAAATACATTACAAAATAACCAATCCCTTTCTTCCGGGTTTTCAAACCCTTTATCCATGTAAGGGTTTAAAAAAAAACTGAATAACTGAATACTGAATACGGATGGTCTTACCCATGCCCCCTGTTTTAGGGTGCATGGGTAGTTTTTTTAAAAAGGAGAACCGCAGTTCTGTGCCCAACAGATGCTCTATGTTAACGAGAGCGGTTTCTATGCTTTGGTGCTCGGCTCTAAGCTTTCTACAGCCGTGAAGTTCAAGAACTGTGTTACGGCTGAGGTTTCCTAGAAGTTAACTCCGAAATTGAGCTGGAGGGCTCCATTGCGCGATTTATCGAAACTGTCGTGGCAGATGTTGGCAAGACCGATATCGTAGGTGAGATCGGCATAGAACATGTCGTAGCCGATGCCGCAGCCGATGCGGATACCACCATCAAGGCGGCGGAAGTTTGCATCCTTGAATGAGCTCTCTGCTTCACGTTCGGCAAAGTTCTTGATCTTGCCTCCTACACCAACGGCAAAATAGCCGCCTACCTGAGGCTGGATGGAGAAGTGGTCGTCTACCTCGTACTTGTACTTCAGTACGGCTGGAATCTCAAGATAATTGAGGTCGTAGGTCATCTTCTTGCCTTCAGGAAGATCCTTCTTGCCACCTTTCTCTATATATGAAAGTCCGGTCTCGAGATAGAGTGGGGCACTGTCGGTCAATGGGATGCCGGCTACTACGCCCACATTCAGACCGGTCTGCCAGTCGCCACCATCCAGATGGGAATCGTCGGAATTGACAAAGGTGAAGGCTGGACCGATGCGGAATCCGTAATACGGGCTGCCGTAGTTGTGGTTGTAACGGTAGTCGAGATGCCCCGTCTGCTTGTTATAATATCTGCTGTCACGATAATTCTGTGCTGCTGCCGGCATCAGAGCCAGGAGCAATGCCATCATGATGAATGCTAATCTTTTCATAATTCTTATTCTTTTATACATTAATATATACTGTTTGAAGAAACTTGTTTTACGGTGCAAAGGTAGGGATAAAAAACGAAACGGCAGCGAGCGTTTCCCTAAATGATAGAGGGGAACCCCTATTTCTGACCTAATACAACTTTCTCAACAAAAAAAATATAAATTTTTGCTATATTTTTTTGTTTTGTCTCCAATTTGTGCTATCTTTGCCTTCAAATTATAAACGTTTATATAGAAATATGAAATTTTTGAAGAAGTATCTACTGGATATTCTGGTAGTTATTGCATTTGCAATCATCTCCTTCGTCTACTTTATGCCTGCCGATATGGACGGACGAATCCTCTTCCGACATGATGCGGCGGCAGGAAAGGGACTGGGACATGAAAAGGAACTCTTCCAGCAGCAGACGGGAGAGACTACACGATGGACGAACTCGGTGTTTGGCGGTATGCCTACCTATCAGATGTCGCCTTCGTATGACAGTAATCAGGTGCTCAGCCAGATTGTGAAGGCATATCATCTGTGGTTGCCAGACTATGTATGGTATGTTTTCGTATACCTCCTGGGCTTCTATATCATGCTGCGTGCCTTCAACTTCAGACAGTCGCTGGCGGCGCTGGGAAGTATCATCTGGGCTTTCTCGTCCTACTTTTTTATCATCATCGCTGCCGGACATATCTGGAAGGTATGGGCACTGGCTTATCTGCCGCCGATGATTGCGGGCGTGGTGCTTGCCTATCGGGGCAAGTATCTCAAGGGACTGCTCCTTACTGCCATCTTCTCGGCTTTCGAGGTGCAGGCTAACCACGTGCAGATGACTTATTACTACCTCTTTATCATCCTCTTCATGGTGATTGCCTTCCTGGTAGATGCCATCAAGAAGGGAGAACTCGCACGCTTCGGAAAGGCTACGGCGGTATGCGTGGTGGGTGCCCTTATCGGTATCTCGCTCAACCTCTCGAACCTTTATCATACCTGGCAGTATGGTCAGGAAACCATGCGAGGAAAGAGTGAACTCGTAAAGAAAAATGCGGCTAATCAGACCAGCAGCGGTCTGGATAGAGACTATATCACACAGTGGAGCTACGGTATCGACGAAACCTGGACGCTGATGATTCCGGATGCCAAGGGCGGTGCCTCCGTGCCGCTGGCACAGAACCAGAAGGCGATGGAGAAGGCGGATCCTAACTTCGTTCAGATTTACCAGCAGCTGGGACAGTACTGGGGCAACCAGCCGGGAACGAGCGGACCGGTATATGTAGGCGCCTTCGTCTGCATGCTCTTCATCCTCGGTCTGTTTATCGTGAAGGGTCCGATGAAGTGGGCTTTGCTGGCTGCTACCATCCTTAGCATCCTGCTCGCCTGGGGTAGAAACTTCATGCCGTTTACCAATTTCTTCCTCGATTATGTGCCGATGTATGCCAAGTTCCGTACGGTGGCATCTATCCTGGTCATCGCAGAATTCACCATCCCGCTCCTGGCGATGATGGCGCTGAAGAAGATTGTGGATGAGCCGGAGATTCTGACAGAGAAGATAAAATATGTATATGCCAGCTTCGGTCTGACAGCAGGTTTCTGTCTGCTCTTCGCCATCATGCCTGGCGTATTCTTCCCAGATTTCGTATCGGTACAGGAGACACAGGCGCTGCAGCAGTTGCCTCAGGAGTATATCTCTCCAATCATGAGTAATCTGACGGATATCCGCAAGGGCATCTTCACATCCGACTGCTGGCGTTCGTTCTGGATTATCCTCATCGGTTCGGCACTGCTGATGCTCTTCAAGATGAAGAAGCTGGGCAAGGAATATATGATTGCCGGTATCGCCGTGCTCTGTCTGGTGGATATGTGGATGGTGAACAAGCGCTATCTCTACGATGATATGTTCGTAGACAAGGCGCAGCGCGATACACCGCAGCAGATGACCGAGACCGACAAGATTATCTGCCGTGACAAGGCACTCGATTATCGTGTGCTGAATCTGGCATCGAATACATTCAATGAGAACGAGACCTCTTACTACCACAAGAGCATCGGCGGTTATCATCCAGCCAAGCTCCGTCGCTATCAGGAGATGATTGATGCTCACATCGCTCCTGAGATGCAGAAGACGATGCAGGCTGTAGCTGCTGCGGGCGGCGATATGACCAAGGTGAACGGCGATAGTATCTATCCGGTATTGAACATGCTGAATACCAAATACTTCATCATGCCGCTGCAGGGCGGACAGACCGTTCCGGTGCAGAATCCGTATGCCTACGGCAATGCATGGTTCGTAGACGAGGTGAAGTATGTGAACAATGCCAACGAGGAAATCGATGGCGTGGGCAAGGTGAACCTCCGACATGTGGCTGTGGCTGATGCCAAGTTTAAGGAACAGCTGGCGCAGAGCGTGAAGCAGGATGATACTTCGGTAGTGAAGATGATTCAGTATAAGCCGAACAACCTGACTTACGAGGTGAAGTCGAGCAAGGGCGGCGTGATCGTATTCTCTGAGATTTACTATCCGGGCTGGACGGCTACGGTTGATGGACAGCCGGCTGAGCTGGGCAGAGTGAACTATATTCTGCGTGCGCTGAACGTGAAAGCAGGCAGCCATAAGGTTGTTCTCGATTTCCATCCTCAGTCGCTCAAGAATACCGAGACGGTGGCTTACATCGGTTATGGCGTTCTGGCTCTCCTTATTATAATAGGTGTAGTGGTTGAGGTGAGAAAACGCAAGAAGGCTTCTCCGGAAGTGAAAGAATAAAAAGAAGAAAGACTTATGCTGTTTCGCACAGAAATAGATATTCCGAAGGCCGACTTCGAGATAGGGGCGGCAGAGCGGATGCTCTTTGTGGGCAGTTGCTTTGCCGACAATCTGGGTAGGCGGTTTGTGGAGAACCGCTTCCGGGCTACGGTGAATCCCTTCGGGGTGATGTATAATCCGGCAAGCATTCTCCATACGGTAGAGAAATGTTCCGAGGTCCGTCCCCGGGTGGCTGTCTTTACGCTGGGTACCAACCATGTGTATATCCTGAAGGAGACGGGCGAGATAGTGGACAACTGCCAGAAGCGCCCGCAGCGCCTCTTCGAAGAGCGGGAACTGAGCGTGGACGAATGTGGCGGCTATCTGCAGAAGGCTATCAATCTGCTGAAATCGCAGACTGCAGCATCTGATGGCAGTGAAGGCACTCTGAAGGTCATCATCACGGTAAGCCCTATCCGCTATGCGAAATACGGCTATCACGGGAGTCAGCTTTCGAAGGCTACGCTCCTGCTGGCAGCCGATAAGCTGGTGAAGGAGAATCCCGGAGTGGTGAGCTATTTTCCGGCTTACGAGATCATGAACGATGAACTCCGTGACTACCGCTTCTACAAGGAAGACATGCTGCACCCGAGCGAACAGGCTGTGGAATATATCTGGGAGCGGTTCCGGGCAACTTACTTCGGCAAGGCAGCAGAGCAGTTTCTGGAAGACTGGCGGCCTATCCGCGAAGCACTCGGCCACAAGCCCTTCCATCCCGAGAGCGAGGAACACCAGAAGTTCATCGCCAGGACGGAAGAGAAGAAAAGACAATTTGAGGAGAAATATCATCTCTTTTAAAATGGAGAAATATCATCTCTTATAAAATAAAGAATATTTAAATAACAAGACAATGACATATACTATTGAAAAGGTAACCACACTGATAGGTGCGCGTCGCTATGGAGACAATGATACCAACATCGGTTTTATCCTGACCGATAGTCGTTCACTTTGTTTCCCAGAGGAAACTCTGTTCTTTGCGCTCAAGTCGGAGCGTAATGATGGTCATAACTACATCCCTGAGTTGTATCGCAGAGGTGTGAAAAACTTTGTTGTAACGAATGTGCCTAAGGGCTATGCTTCTGATTATCCGGGAGCCAACTTCCTGAAGGTAGTAAACACGCTCGAGGCTCTCCAGCGTCTGGCTGAGCGCCACCGTGATGAATTCAACATCCCTATCGTAGGCATCACGGGTTCAAACGGCAAGACCATGGTCAAGGAGTGGCTCTACCAGCTGCTCTCGCCAAGCATGTTTGTTACCCGCAGTCCGCGCAGTTACAACTCTCAGATAGGTGTGCCATTGTCGGTATGGCTGATGAACGAGCAGACCCAGGTGGGCGTTTTCGAGGCAGGTATCAGTATGCCTGGCGAAATGCTTGCCCTGCGTGACATCATCCAGCCAACCATCGCCGTACTGACCAATCTGGGTGCTGCCCATCAGGAGAACTTCTCTTCCTTGGAGGAGAAATGCCGGGAGAAACTCATCCTCTTCCATGACGCAGAGACCGTAATCTATGATGGCGATGACGAGGTTATCAACAAGGTGATAGCCGAATATCCCGACTATAAGGGCGAGAAACTCTTCTGGTCGCTCAAGAACCCGGAGGCTCCTTTCTATGTAAAGAACATCGAGAAGCAGCAGAGCGTGAGCGTGATTACCTATATATATAAAGGTGAGGAAGACAGCTTCTCTATCCCGTTCATCGACGATGCATCTGTACAGAATGCCATCATCTCTGCTGTCGTGGCATCGAAACTCGGTCTTTCGGCTGAAGATATCGACAAGCGCATGGCACAGCTCGAACCTGTGGCAATGAGACTGGAGGTGAAGGTAGGACAGCACGGATGTACGCTGATCAACGACAGCTACAACAGTGATATCAATTCGCTTGATATCGCCCTCGACTTCATGAACCGCCGTCCAGACCATCGCGGTCGTCGCCATACACTGATATTGAGCGACATCTACCAGAGCGGTCAGGAACCGGAGGCATTATATAAAGAGGTGAGCGATTTAGCCCGTAAACGTGGCGTGGTAAAGTTCATCGGTATCGGTCCTGAGCTCTGCAAGCAGCATGATGAGATTCAGATTTCAGAGAAGTTCTTCTTCCCGAATGTAGAGGAATTCATCGCCAGCGAGGTGTTTGCTTCCCTGCGCGATGAGGTGATTCTGCTGAAGGGCGCCCGTCAGTTTGGTTTCGACCAGCTAACCGAACTGTTGGTACAGAAGGTACACGAGACTACGCTGGAGGTGAATCTGAACGCCGTGGTAGCCAATCTGAACTACTACCGTGCGTTTATGAAGCCGGAAACCAAGCTGGTATGCATGATCAAGGCAGACGGCTACGGTGCAGGTGCCGTGGAGATAGCCAAGACCCTGCAGGATCATCGTGTAGACTATCTGGCTGTGGCTGTAGCCGATGAGGGCGTTACGCTGCGCAAGAACGGCATCACCAGCAACATCATGATCATGAATCCGGAGATGACCGCCTTCAAGACCATGTTCGATTACGACCTGGAGCCGGAGGTTTACTCTTTCCGTCTGCTCGATGCGCTCATCAAGGCAGCTGAGAAAGAGGGAGTAACCGGTTTCCCTGTCCATATCAAGCTGGATACCGGCATGCACCGCATGGGCTTCGACCCTGAGAACGATATGGAGGAACTCATCGGCAAGCTGAAGCACCAGAATGCCATCATTCCACGTTCTGTGTTCTCTCACTTCGTGGGCAGTGATGACGACAGCTTCGATGATTTCTCAGCTCATCAGTTTGAACTCTTCGACAAGGGCAGCAAGCAGTTGCAGGCAGCCTTCGACCATAAGATATTGCGCCATATCTGCAATTCGGCAGGTATCGAGCACTTCCCGGAGCGCCAGCTGGATATGTGCCGTCTGGGACTCGGACTCTACGGTATCAATTCGCGCAACAACAAGACCATCAACTGCGTGAGCACCCTGAAGACAACCATTCTGCAGATGCACAACGTGAAGGCAGGTGACAGTGTGGGCTACAGCCGCAAGACGATTCTCGACAGAGACAGCGTCATCGCAGCCATCCCTATCGGATATGCTGACGGACTGAACCGCCGTCTGGGTAACCGTCATGCCTACTGTCTGGTGAACGGCCAGAAGGCAGAATATGTGGGCAACATCTGTATGGATGTGGCTATGATAGACGTGACCGACATCGCTTGCAAGGAAGGAGATTCGGTAGAAATCTTCGGCGAGCATCTGCCTGTCCAGACACTGAGCGACATCCTCGAGACCATCCCTTACGAGGTGCTGACCACCATCAGCAACCGTGTGAAGAGAGTTTACTTCCAGGACTAGGAAGTGAAGAGGGAAGAACGAAGAGGGAAGAATGAAGACCGATTCGGTAAAAAAATCATTTAAAAACGTATAAAAAATAGAGAAATCCTATCAGAAAAGTTCTGATAGGATTTTTTTTTGCGTAAATTTTTCCTTTAAAATTACGCTAAAATCAGCCGAATAGCTAAAAATGAACTATTTATGAGTTTTTCACCTCAACAGAGGTAATGATTTAGCAACAGTTCTAAATTCTGCAATCTGCATACGTTTGCTGCCTAACAACTCTTTTCGGCTGCAAAAATACAAAAAAAATAATGAATCTAAGAATTTTATTAAACAAAAAATATCAAACAGAGTAATATGTTGCAAAAAGCACGGTCTTACTAGTAGTCTGTAAAGTCTAAAAGTTGAGTAAAACGTCGTTCGTCACATACTGATGATTGATGAAATATCACACGTGCCTTACTAAACTTTTAGACTTTACAATCTACTAGTTGTTTATTTTGCGAAATACGTATTTACAACATTTGTTGTTGTATTTTGCAATTTTAGCAACTTGTCGGTAAATTCTAAAACTTTAAACTTAACAGGGAAAGTTTTTGTACCCTTTCCTTCTGATGGAAAAATAACATAAAATGTTTCTACGTTTTCCTGCTGTATTAAGTATGGCTTCTCTATAGTATGAGTCTGTCCATTAAAGGAGAAACTAGTTGTGTATGTCGTATCTTTGAATATAAGATTCGAAGTATAAGACTTTCCTTTTGGCAATTGCAACTCCCATTTTTTACCTTTTAAGCTGTCGATTTTAAATGATTGTGCATGAACTAATTGCCCATTTAGGAACAATAGAGAAATAAAAAAATATTTAAAAATTAACTTCATATTTATTTAATTACTTTATACCTGTTAATACTATATTATAATCTTGTAAAAAATACCCAGCATTAACTGAGTACATACAAGCAAGCTCAGGGTCCATATAAATAGCAGCACCCGTATTGGAGTTATATCCTACACATAACACATTATGGGCAGAGCTTTCTATTTGGCTATTTACATCAGTCATGACGGGATGCTTGGCATCTATTGCAGACTTATAATTTGTAAATGTTTGAGTTTTAAAGAAATGTGTTACAAAAGGCTCGATATAATCCAAAGAAACACCATCAATCAAAGGATTTGAATTATATGTTTGTGTATAATATAGAATATACGCTCCCTCATTTACTGTTCCACCAAAAACTTTATTGTTTGCATACTCCATAATTGATGTTACGCAGGCATTAGGTATTTGCTTTGCCATTGTTGTTGGCAAACTACTTTTGACAAAGACATCACCTTTTTGTTTTGAATATTTTGTCGGGTTATAAATTATTTGAGTGGAAATCTGTTCTTTCGACACATTGTCTGGCTCGATTAAATCAGTCCCTTCACATGCGACCAAAAAAGTCACAGGAATAAAAAATAACAAATGTTTTATCTTCATATACATTTTCCTTTCCAAATGGTTTC
The DNA here is from genome assembly GCA_021618535.1 of Segatella copri. Taxonomy (GTDB): domain Bacteria; phylum Bacteroidota; class Bacteroidia; order Bacteroidales; family Bacteroidaceae; genus Prevotella; species Prevotella copri_O. The sequence goes on from JAJWAL010000096.1 coordinate 8,591, forward strand.
GTCATTCAATTCTTGCACTTCTAGCAACCATTTTTAAACCTACAAGATTCTATATTTTTTTGCAAATTTACAAAAAAAATATTTTAAGTGTTGAAAAATTAAAATTATTTATCCTTTTTAACAATCTATCTTTGTTTGTTTTTATACACAACTACTTCTCTTGTCTTGTAATTATTTGGATGCAAAGTATGTTTAATGGTTAAGTTTTTCGAAAGAAGAGCATTTTTTGTTTTGCGTATAATTTACGTTAAATTTTATAGGATTAAAGTACAATGATAACATTTTTACTCTATCTTTGCAAAATAAACATTTAATTTTCAATAGTTATGAAACATTTATATTTTTTTCTTATAGTGTCATTCTGTTCATCATTACTCAGTTGCACTAATGATGACAGCTTTCTCGCTCATGATTTTGAGACTCAGCAAAATCGTGCTTTGTCTATTTACACCGGAAACTACAACATCTATCAGATTGCTAAAAAGGTGTCATTACCATCGGCTTCCACAACCAAATTAAACTCAGTAATAACAAATTGCTGTAACGACTATCCTGTTATTAAGTGGCTACATAATTATGCAAAAGATAAAAAATACAATTTTTCAGATGTAAATATTACATCTAAAGGCATGAATGGGAATCCTGCTGCCTATGACCATAGTACAAAAATCCTGTCATTTTTAACAAGCAATGCTATAAATAACACAACTTATCCAGAAGAGTTCATACATATGAACCAAGATAATGTGTATTTTGGAGGAATTGGCACATATGAAAAAACTGCCATGCTAAATATAGAGTTCGAATCAAAATTCATTCAAGATGTTATTCATGCGCCTTATGGAACACAGTTAGTTGGTTCTGGCAATAAGTATTACAATTCATATATCAATTGGGTGTATTCATTTAATCCAACATCTTCATTTTCAAATTTTACCGCAGTAGAATCTGGTTATAACAATATTTCTTGGTGGCAATTTGCTCAGGACTTCAAGGAAAGTTCTCCTTCTCCTTACAAAGATTACGTTATGAGCAATGTGCTTGTAGCAAAACTTATAGATATTATAGGGAATAATTTTGGCAAAAATACAAAAAGTATCGCTTTGGCTAGTTCAAAAAACAGTACAATCTTACCCCAAAGTTTCAAATATAAAGGAAAAACATTTATAGTAAAAGAGAACATTATCAAAAATGCACAAAACAAAATCTCTTTTGCCAATATTGCTGTATCTAGTACTTTAAAAATCAACAAATGTATCCCTGTAGATTCTATAGTCAGACAAGTATTCTCAAAAGAACGTATAAAGTATCTAGCCGAAAGAAATGAAAAAATCATTTGCTTAACTGTATTTGATGGTCAAAGTGGAAAAATAGAAGAAGTCAGTTTTTCTCTGACTTTTGCACCTGATATTACAGAAAAGGAAATTTTTAATTTAGAGCAAATTATAAAAAATCAACTTTTTTCTTTTGAAGATACAAATACTCAAGAACATTATAGATTTGTACAAGCTATAGATTTTACATTGCTGAACAAATGATATAAACCTGTTGACGATTTCTTACTCGCCAACAGGTTTAAATTTAAATCACGCATACGTAGGGACGATTGCTGGATAAAAAACATTCAAATATATCTGTATAGGCGTTTAGAGCTTACAAAAACTTCACATAGAATATCAAACTGGTTGATTTTCAACAGAAGTGTTACAAGTGATACCTAAGACTTTTAGTGGTTTTTATGAAATAGCTGCACTATTTATTGCAAGATACACTCATTCTCAATGTTTTAGGTAGTGTGTACTAAATACCCATGCAGACAAATATATTTTGCTGCGTTGGCTCTTCTTAAATTTTATTACATTTATGTATATAGGTTTTGGGAGACATTTACCGCTATACATAAAATGGAGTTCTGGAGACTATCAAATGGTTCTTATCATTAATTAGAGAAAGATTTTGTACTAAAATTTGAGAAGAACCTTGCGCGTTTGTTCCTTGCTCCTTGCCATAAGATACAAATCTGATTATAATCGAAAATGATGATTTCTTCTATCTTTTGAGATATTCCATTGCTCCTTGAACCATTCTATAATAGGCTGTCTATTGATATACAAAAACAGTTGGTTCGGCTTGGTAGAATCAGAAAACACCTTGATTTCCGCATTCTCCACATTGAACTTTCTTCTGTGTTCCTCGGAATAGAGTGAACCGCTAAAGTTGAGTGCCTTTCCGGTCAGAAGCACTCCGATTTGCTCGACTGTGAATCCTATCTTCCTGCACAGGTCTTCCATTTGCAAGCGTGCCTCCAACATCGGGAACCAACGCTTGGCTTTGCGGATGATGTCGTTGAGCATCGTTACCTCCGTGGAGTGCTTGCTCTCCAAATTCGCGACCTCCGATTGGTGCTTCCGCTGCATCTCGTCAAGTTGTTTGCTGTGACTGTCCTCCGTTCGCTGAATTTTCTCATGGAGTTCGTCAATGTATTGCTCTCGGTCTGTCACAAGCTCGCACAACTTTCGGTTGTGTTGCTCCACCTCCTTCAATTTTCCACTACCCAAAAGAGAACCAATCTTCGACACAAAGGCAGTCTTGGCTTCCGTCTTGGCTGCCTGTAGCTTCTCCGTGTTGATTTCACTCTTGGTCTGTTTGAGCAATCGCTCCGCTTCCTCCACATCGGATTGCAGCAGTTTCATGCAGTTTTGAAGTCTCTCCGTCTCTCGTTTGATGTTGCGGTAATACTGTGTCGTGGTGGTATGTCTCGCATCTGATCCACGGACACCTCGCTTCAAGCCATACTTGCCCATGACTTCCGCATAGCTGTCGTGATAGCCAACCATCTTGTCACGGTTGAGCACATCATCGGCACACAACCTCACGGCATTGGCTTTCTTGCGGTATGTCCGCTTGCCCTCTTCCGTTGTCTTGTTCTTCGCCTTTCTCCGTTCGCCTGTCACTATCGGAACAATGGAGGCGTGAAGGTGCGGCGTGTGCTCGTCCATGTGGAGAACCACCGACACGACATTTTCCTTGCCGAACGTGTCCTGCAACCACTTCAAACTGTCGTTGCACCAATCGTCAAGCTGACCATTGGCTGCGATGTTCATCATGTCCTCGTGCGTTCCAGACAGCACGGTTCTAATCACCCTCACCTGGTCATTGGTTATCTTGCGCTTGATGCCTGCCGTCTTGATGCGGTGGGCGATGGCTTCGTCACGACCATACACACCGCTCGGCA
>JAJWAL010000097.1:0-11777 GCA_021618535.1 Segatella copri
GTGCTCTTTCAGAAAAAAGTGTTACCTTTGCAACCGCTTAGAAGCATTTATATAAAATAACGTTATAACAAATTTATGAACTTTACACTATTTATCACCGTTTTGCTGACGGCTGTAACCTTGGTGGTGGCTGCTTATGTCATCGCGAAGTTGATCGGTCCTCGTTCATACAATCCGGTAAAGGGTGAACCTTTTGAGTGCGGTATTCCGACTCGTGGCAGCTCATGGTTGCCATCACACATCGGCTACTACCTCTTCGCCATCCTTTTCCTGATGTTTGACATCGAGACAGTATTGCTTTATCCATGGGCAGTCGTAGTTAAGCAGTTTGGACCTATGGCTCTCGTGAGCATCGGGTTCTTCCTGTTGGTATTGGTATTTGGCCTTGCTTACGCTTGGCGGAAAGGAGCATTGGAATGGAAGTAAACAAAAGAGCCTCTATCAAGAGTATTCCTTACGACGAGTTTAAGGACAATGATACCCTCGAAAAGATTGCGCAGGAGCTCAATGAGGGTGGTGCTAACGTGGTAATCGGTTCGCTCGATGCTGCCATTAACTGGGGACGCAGTAACTCACTCTGGTCTTTGACCTTCGGTACCTCTTGCTGTGGTATCGAGTTTATGGCTGTAGGTTGTGCGCGTTACGACTTCTCACGTTTCGGTTTCGAGGTAACCCGTAACTCTCCACGTCAGGCTGACTTGATCATGTGTGCCGGTACTATTACCAATAAGATGGCACCTGTTTTCAAACGTTTGTACGATGAAATGGCTGAGCCTAAGTATGTGGTAGCTGTAGGTGGATGCGCCATCTCTGGCGGTCCGTTCAAGAAGAGCTACAATGTGGTTCGCGGTATCAGCGAGTTGGTTCCTGTGGATGTTTATATCCCTGGTTGTCCTCCACGCCCTGAGGCTATCCTTTATGGTATGATGCAGTTGCAGCGTAAGGTAAAGGTTGAGAAATTCTTTGGTGGTGCTAACCACAAGATGACCCAGGATGAGAAGGAACTCTCTATGAGTAAGGGTGGTCTTCGCGGCTTGAGCAACGAGAACCTCTCTGACAGCGAGAAGCTCGGACACAAGGAGCCTATCATCGTAACTGAAGTACCTGAGGATTTCGACCCTCAGAAAGGTCTAACTGATTAATATAATAAGGTATAAGAACATGAAACTGAATAATATTGAATTGAGTTTTGATAATTTCGCTTCAGAAATGGCGAAGTTGAAGAACGAGAAGCATTTCGACTACCTTGTTACCATCATCGGTGAAGACTTCGGTGAGGAAGGTCTCGGATGTATCTATATTCTCGAGAATACTCAGACCAACGAGCGCTGCTCTGTAAAGACCATCGCCAAGAAGGTGGATGGCAGTGATGTAATTCCTACAGTAATTAACCTTTGGAAGGTAGCTGACCTTCTGGAGCGTGAGGTATTCGATTTCGTCGGCATCAAGTTCCTGGGTCACCCAGACATGCGTCGTCTCTTCCTCCGTACCGATTTCCAGGGCTATCCATTGCGCAAGGACTTCGATATGAGTCCTGAGGCAAACAAGTTCCCTTGCACTGATGAGCCTGAGGATGACTTCACCGTGGAGTATTCCTTGAGCGAGGATGGACATCTCGTTGCTACAGAGAAGCGTCGCTTTGATGAGGATGACTACGTAGTCAATATCGGTCCTAACCACCCATCTACCCACGGTGTGCTCCGATTGCAGACTGTTATTGATGGTGAGACTGTGAAGCGCATCTATCCACACCTTGGTTATATTCACCGTGGTATCGAGAAGATGTGGGAGAACATGACCTATCCACAGACATTGGCATTGACCGACCGTCTGAACTATCTCTCTGCGATGATGCACCGCCACGCATTGGTAGGCGTTATCGAAGAGGCGATGGGTATCGAACTCTCAGACCGTATCCGCTACATCCGTACCATCATGGATGAGTTGCAGCGTATCGACTCACACTTGTTGTACCTCGGCTGTACCGCACAGGACTTGGGTGCCTTGACAGCATTCCTTTACTGTATGCGCGACCGTGAGCACGTTTTGAACGTGATGGAGGAGACAACCGGTGGCCGTCTGATCCAGAACTACTACCGTATCGGTGGTCTGCAGGCAGATATCGACCCTAACTTCGTTCAGAATGTGAAGACCCTCTGCAAGTATCTCCGTCCGATGATTCAGGAGTACCTCGACGTATTCGGTGACAACGTGATTACTCACAACCGTCTTGAAGGTGTAGGTCCAATGAACTATGAGGATTGTATCAACTATGCTGTAACCGGTCCTGCTGGTCGTGCATCAGGTTGGAAGAACGATACCCGCAAGCGTCATCCATACGATATGTACGACAAGGTAGAGTGGAAGGAAATCACCCTTACCGGTTGCGATTCAATGGATCGTTACTATGTACACATCCAGGAGTTGTATCAGAGCTTGGACATCATCGAGCAGTTGATTGACAACATTCCAGAGGGTGAGTACTACATCAAGCAGAAGCCAATCATCAAGGTTCCAGAGGGACAGTGGTACTTCTCTGTAGAGGGTGCCAGCGGCGAGTTTGGTGTATATCTCGACTCAAAGGGTGACAAGAGTCCATACCGTATGAAGATGCGTCCGATGGGTCTCTCACTCACAGGAGCCTTGGATCCAATGCTTCGTGGTCAGAAGATCGCCGACCTCATCACTACAGGTGCAGCAATCGATTTCGTAATCCCTGATATTGATAGATAATTATGTTTGATTTTAGTATAGTAACAACATTCATCGACAATCTGCTTCGCCAGACCTTGGGTCTGGGCGACTTCCTGTCGATTCTGATTGAGTGCGTGCTCGTGGGTATCTGCATTTTGACAGCATACGCCCTCATCGCTATCGTACTTATCTTCATGGAGCGTAAGGTGTGTGCCTACTTCCAGTGCCGTCTTGGCCCTATGCGTGTAGGTCCTTGGGGTATCTTCCAGGTATTCGCCGACGTGCTCAAAATGTTGATCAAGGAGATCTTCGCTGTAGATAGAGCCGACAAGCTGCTCTACTACATAGCACCATTCCTCGTGATCATTGCCTCTGTAGGTACTTTCTCATTCCTTCCATGGAACAAGGGAGCACATATTCTTGACTTCAACGTAGGTGTATTCCTCATCACAGCCGTAAGTTCTATCGGCGTGCTGGGTGTGTTCCTCGCTGGTTGGGCATCTAACAACAAGTACTCTGTAGTATCTGCCATGCGTGGTGCCGTACAGATGATTTCTTACGAGATGTCTCTCGGTCTCTGTCTGATTTCTGCAGTCGTTCTTACCGGAACCATGCAGGTAAGCGGTATCGTAGAGGCACAGACTGGTGCTTGGAACTGGTTGATTATCAAGGGTCATGTGCCAGCTATTCTGGCTTTCCTCGTATTCCTCGTAGCAGGTAATGCTGAGGCAAACCGTGGTCCTTTCGACTTGGCTGAGGCTGAGAGTGAGTTGACCGCTGGTTACCACACTGAGTATTCAGGTATGGGCTTCGGTTTCTACTACCTGGCAGAGTACCTCAACCTCTTCGTGATTTCTGGTATTGCTTCTACCGTATTCCTCGGTGGTTGGGCGCCATTGAACATCGGTATCGAGGGCTTCGACAATCTGATGAACCTCATCCCAGGTTTCATCTGGTTCTTCGGTAAGACCTTCGCGGTGGTATGGCTCCTGATGTGGGTACGTTGGACATTCCCACGTCTCCGTATCGACCAGATTCTGAAGTTGGAGTGGAAGTATCTGATGCCATTGTCACTGGTCATCCTGATCTTGATGACAGTATGCGTAGCATTCGGATTCCACGGATAATCTTTAATACACATTATTATAATAATAAGAAAGTATGTCTAACAATTCATATTTCGGCGGTATTGCTGCGGGTTTGAAAACCCTCGCTATCGGTATGAAGACTACCATGAAGGAGTACTTCACACCAAAGAGCACAGAGCAGTATCCTGAGAACCGCAAGACTACACTCCACATCTCTCCACGTTTCCGTGGTCGCCTGGTCTTCGTTCGTGATGAGAACGAGGCTTACAAGTGTGTGGGTTGTACATTGTGTGAGAAGTCATGCCCTAACGATACCATCAAGATTGTAACCGAGATGGTGGAGGACCCAGAGACAGGCAAGAAGAAGCGCAAGCTGGTAGATTACCAGTACGACTTGGGCGACTGCATGTTCTGCGAACTCTGTGTGAACGCATGTAACTTCGGTGCAATCAAGTTTGTCAACGATTTCGAGAATGCAGTCTTCGACCGCAACAAGTTGGTGATGCACCTTGACAAGGAGGTTTATAAGGGCGGAAGCCTTCCTAACCTCATTGAGGGTGGTGCACCATTGGAAATCGGTAAGTTTAACACCAAGACTAAGTAAGGAGGACTTTAGACAATGATAACAGCAAATTTATTTATGTTCGTCATCTTGGCAGTAGTCATCCTTGGCTCAGCCATCATGTGCGTGTTCACCAAGCGCATCATGCGTGCGGCAACCTTCCTGTTGTTCGTACTCTTCGGTGTAGCAGGCATGTTCTTCCTGCTCGACTATACTTATCTGGGTGCAGCTCAGATTTCTGTATATGCCGGTGGTATCACCATGCTCTATGTCTTCGCTATCCAGTTGGTTTCAAAGCGTACTCTTCAGGGACTTCTGGAGCATGTCAAGGGTAGCAAGATTATCGGTCGCGCACTCGTCTGCCTCGTAGGTTTCGTTACCCTGGCAGTCATCGTGTTGAAGAATCACTTTATTGATATGGCTGCAACCGTAGCCGACACCGAGGTGCCAATGGACCAGGTAGGTTCTGCACTGGTAGGTGCTGACAAGTATGGCTATGTATTGCCATTCGAGTTTATCTCCGTATTCCTGTTGGCATGTATCATCGGTGGTATCTTAATCGCAAGAAAGGAGGATAAGAAATGATTCCAGTACAATATTTCTTCGTGCTCTCAGCACTCTTGTTCTTCATCGGAGTCTATGGCTTCTGTACACGCCGTAACCTCGTTGCCATGCTCATCTCCATCGAGCTTGTATTGAATGCAGCCGACCTGAACTTCGCTGTGTTCAACCGCATCCTCTTCCCAGGACAGTTGGAAGGTTTCTTCTTCACATTGTTCTCTATCGGAGTAGCAGCAGCCGAGACAGCCGTAGCGCTCGCTATTATTATCAACGTTTACCGCAACTATCACAGTGACCAGGTGAACAGTATTGAAAACATGAAATTCTAAAAGACAATGGAATACAATTATGCATTTTTGATACTTCTTCTGCCATTCCTGAGCTTCCTGGTTCTGGGACTTGTGGGTATGAAGATGAAAAGACCGGTAGCAGCACTCATCGGTACCGTATTGATGGGCTGTGTATTCGCGATGTCTGTCTATACAGCATACGAGTACTTCTTTGCAGTGGGTCGTGATGCCTCTACAGGTATGTACCCAACTGTTACCGTATTTAATTTCACATGGTTGAAGTTTACTGAGTTGCTCACCTTCAACATCGGTTTCCGTCTGAGCCCAATCTCCGTATTGATGCTCATCGTGATTACCACCGTCAGCTTCATGGTTCACATCTACAGCTTCGGCTATATGGCAGAGCGCGATGAGAACTACAAGGTTGAGGAATATGAGAAGGGTATGCAGCGTTTCTACGCTTACCTGAGCCTCTTCACCATGTCAATGTTGGGCTTGGTAGTAGCTACCAACATCTTCCAGATGTATCTGTTCTGGGAGTTGGTGGGTGTGTGCTCATACCTGCTCATCGGTTTCTACTATCCAAAGCATGCTGCAGTTCATGCCAGCAAGAAGGCGTTCATCGTAACCCGTTTCGCTGACCTCTTCTTCCTCATCGGTATCCTGTTCTACAGCTTCTACGTAGGAACCTTCAACTATGACTTGAATGCTCAGCCAGAGCTCAACTCTGCTTTGGCAGGTGCAGCTTGGGTAATGCCAACAGCGTTGTTCCTCATGTTCATCGGTGGTGCCGGTAAGAGTGCGATGTTCCCATTGCACATCTGGTTGCCAGATGCGATGGAGGGTCCAACTCCTGTTTCTGCGTTGATCCACGCCGCTACCATGGTTGTAGCCGGTGTATATCAGGTAGCCAGCCTCTTCCCAATCTGGGTACAGTATGCTCCTGAGACATTGCACTATGTAGCTTACATTGCAGCCTTCACCGCATTCTATGCAGCAGCTGTAGCTTGCTGCCAGCGTGATATCAAGCGTGGTCTGGCTTTCTCTACTATCTCTCAGATTGCCTACATGCTCGTAGCTCTCGGCGTTTGCTTCGCAGTAGATAACCACCACGGTGGTTTGGGTTACATGGCTGGTATCTTCCACCTGTTTACCCACGCTATGTTCAAGGCGTTGCTCTTCCTCTGCTCTGGTGCCATCATCGTCATCATCGGCAGCAACTTCAAGGAGTACATGGGCGGTCTGCACAAGTACATGCCTATTACCAACATCTGCTTCCTCATCGGTTGCTTGGCGATTGCAGGTATTCCTCCATTCGCAGGTTTCTGGTCAAAGGATGAGATCATCTCAGCATGCTTCCAGTTCTCTCCATTCATGGGCTGGTTCATGACAGTGGTTGCCGGTATGACAGCATTCTACATGTTCCGTCTCTACTACGTTATCTTCTGGGGACAGAGCTACTATGAGCTGGATCCTGAGAACCGTCGCAAGCCACAGGAGGTTCCTTTCGTGATGTGGGGTCCATTGGTATTCCTCGCCATCATCTCTTGCCTCTGCGGTTTGATTCCATTCGGTCACTTCGTATCTGCTACAGGTCAGAGCTACGATATCCATATCGACATGAGTGTGGCAACAACCTCTGTTATCGTTGCTATCATCGGTATTGGTCTGGCTACTTACATGTATGCTCCTAAGAAGACTCCATTGGCAGACACTTTGGCTAAGAAGATGCCTAAGTTGCACAAGGCAGCCTTGAACCGTTTCTATATCGACGATGCTTGGCAGTTCTTCACCCACAAGATTGTCTTCGGTTGCTTCTCAAAGCCAATCGCATGGTTCGACCGTCGCGTTATCGATGGTACCTTCAACTTCATGGCTTGGGGTACACAGGAGGCAGGTGAAACTATCCGCCCATGGCAGAGTGGTGATGTTCGCAGCTATGCTATCTGGTTCCTCACCGGTACCGTAGCATTGACATTGTGCCTGCTCGCACTTCTTTAATGAAAGTCTCACAATTAAGTAAATAGAAAAGAAATGAATTTAAGTATATTCGTCATAGTACCACTCCTGATGTTGCTCGGCCTCTGGTTGGCACGCAACGACAAGCAGGTTCGTGGTGTGATGGTAGCAGGTGCCAGCGTATTGCTCGGTCTCTCCATCTATTTGGTGTTTGCATTTCTCGAAGCTCGTGAGACAATGCCAGCCGACCAAGCTCCGATGCTCTTCACCTACTGTGTGCCTTGGTTTGAACCATTGCACATCAACTATTCACTCGGTGTGGATGGTATCTCAGTGGTGATGCTTCTCCTGACTTCTATCATCGTGTTCACCGGTACATTTGCTTCCTGGCAGATGGAACCAATGAAGAAGGAATACTTCCTCTGGTTCACACTCCTGAGCATCGGTGTATATGGCTTCTTCATCTCTGTCGACATGTTCACCATGTTCATGTTCTATGAGGTTGCGCTTATCCCAATGTACCTCCTCATCGGTGTATGGGGTAGTGGTGCAAAGGAGTATTCAGCCATGAAGTTGACTTTGATGTTGATGGGTGGTTCAGCCCTTTTGGTTATCGGTATCCTGGGAATCTACTTCTACAGTGGTGCTCAGACCTTCGAAATCCTCGATATCGCTCACCATACTAATGGTGCTCATGCGATTCCAGAGAGCGTGCAGAACGTGTTCTTCCCATTGCTCTTCATCGGTTTCGGTATCCTCGGTGCGCTGTTCCCATTCCATACATGGTCTCCTGATGGTCATGCCAGTGCGCCAACAGCCGTATCTATGTTGCACGCCGGTGTATTGATGAAGCTTGGTGGTTACGGTTGCTTCCGTATCGCCATGTTCCTCTTGCCAGCTGCTACTCACGGATTCTGGATCAAGGTGTTCCTCGTGCTGACTACCATCTCTATCGTATATGGTGCTTTGTCAGCTTGTGTACAGACCGACTTGAAGTACATCAACGCTTACTCATCAGTATCTCACTGTGGTATGGTGCTCTTCGCTCTCTGTATGATGACCGAGACAGCCGCTACTGGTGCAATCCTCCAGATGTTGTCTCACGGTTTGATGACCGCCCTCTTCTTCGCCGTTATCGGTATGATTTACCATCAGGCTGGTACACGTGACGTACGTTATCTGGGTGGTTTGATGAAGATTATTCCTTTCCTCTCAGTAGGTTATGCAGTAGCTGGTTTGGCTAACCTCGGTTTGCCAGGTTTCTCAGGTTTCGTAGCCGAGATGACCATCTTCGTAGGTTCTTTCCAGAATGCAGATACATTCCATCGTGTATGTACCATCATCGCATGTACATCAATCGTAGTAACAGCAGTTTACATTCTGCGTTGTGTTGGTAAGATCCTTTATCAGAAGGTTCCTAATCCAAAGTTGGAGAAGCTCCACGATGCTACCTGGGACGAGCGTATCGCTGTAGCAGGTCTTATTGCCTGTGTAGCAGGTCTCGGTATGTTCCCACTCTGGGCAGAGGAGATTATCATGGACGCCGTAGGTCCTATCTTTAGTGTAATCATGTAATAAATATCAGAAGAAATGAATTACAGTCAATTTTTAAATATGATTCCAGAAGCTACTCTGATGGTAGTTCTGTTGATCACTTTCATTGCTGACTTCTGCAGTTCCAAGAGCGCAGACCGTAAGTGGTTCAATCCTCTGGTATGTCTCTTGATGGTGGCTCACATTGCCATCAATATCTTCCCAACAGAAGCCACAGAGGCATTTGGCGGCATGTACACAACAGGTCCTGCTGCCGGTGTCTTGAAGACTATCCTGGCGCTGGGTACCCTCATCGTGATGGTACAGGCTAAGGAGTGGTTGAGCCGCAAGGACACAGCCTTCAAGGAGGGTGAGTTCTATATGCTGATTATCTCTACCTTGCTCGGTATGAACATGATGGTTAGTGCCAACCACTTCCTCCTGTTCTTCCTCGGTCTTGAAATGGCATCTGTGCCAATGGCTTGCTTGGTAGCATTCGATAAGTACCGTCACAATTCTGCTGAGGCAGGTGCTAAGTTCATCCTTACCGCTACTTTCTCAAGTGGCGTGATGATCTACGGTATCTCTCTGCTCTATGCAGCTTGCGGTACTTTGTACTTCAACGATATGGCAAACGTTATCTCTGCATCTCCATTGACAATTGCCGGTATGGTATTCTTCTTCAGTGGTCTCGGTTTCAAGATTTCCTTGGTTCCTTTCCACTTCTGGACAGCCGATTCATACCAGGGTGCACCAACTACTGTTACAGGTTACTTGTCAGTAGTATCTAAGGGTGCTGCCGCATTCACTCTCTGCGCTATCCTCATGAAGGTGTTCCAGCCAATGGTAGAGTACTGGACCGTATTGCTTTACATCGTGATTGTACTTTCTATCACTATCGCCAACCTGTTTGCCATCCGTCAGAGCGATCTGAAGCGTTTCATGGCATTCTCTTCTATCTCTCAGGCAGGTTACATCATGTTGGCTGTGGTAGGTAACTCAGCGATGAGCGTAAGCGCCCTGACTTACTATGTATTGATTTACGTAGTAGCCAACCTGAGCGTCTTCACCATCATCTCATCTATTGAGGAGCACAACAACGGTACAGTTCAGATGGACAGCTACAATGGTTTGTACAAGACCAATCCACGTTTGGCATTCCTGATGACTTTGGCTTTGTTCTCATTGGGTGGTATTCCTCCATTCGCTGGTATGTTCTCGAAGTTCTTCGTGTTCATGGCAGCCGTTGGAACTCACGACATCCACACCACATTGGGAGCCTGGGCATACGGCGTAGTATTCATCGCGTTGGTAAACACAGTTATCAGCTTGTACTACTATCTGCTCATCGTGAAGGCTATGTTCATCAAGCACAGCGATAATCCGCTTCCTACCTTCCAGAGCGCATGCTCAACCAAGTTGGCGCTTGCAATCTGCACCGTAGGTATCGTAGCATTCGGTATTTGCTCATTCGTCTTCGACTGGATTTCAGTTGCAGTGAATGCGTAAATCATCAATAATTTATAAAAATCCCAGCAATCGGTAAAAGATTGCTGGGATTTTTTTTGGTATTGTCTGAATTTTGCAGTAATTTTGCACCCCGAAAGAGGCATGGTGCCTCAAGTAATCAATAATAAATATTAATTAATCAATATAAAAAGGATGGATAAGTTACCAATGAATGATGTTCCGATGCTCGTAAGCGCCATCAACTTCCTGCTTCGTGACCACGAGTTTGAAACACTCGATGAAATTTGCTATCACTTCAATGTGAACCGTGCGGCATTAGAAGCCAAAATGGCTACTCAGGGCTTTGAGTGGTCAGAGCAACAGAAGAAATTCTGGTAAAACCCACACGCCCAGAAATGTATAGTCAGCACGCCCTGTAAAGGGCAGAAGCTCCTAGCCCAGGGCAACACCCTGGGTAAATATAATTGCATTTAAAACGCCCTGTAAGGGCAAAAGCTTTAAAAAAAATATAAATTGTAAATTATTAATTAATTATGACTCCTCCTCGACCCTTGTGGAAGTCTGTACAAGACTATGTTTTGATTGCGATAGGTATGATATCCTACGCCATCGGATGGAATGTGTTCCTTTTGCCTACCAATGTAACGGCAAGCGGATTACCTGGTATCTCCAGTATTATCTATTGGGCAACCGGTTGCCCTGTGCAAATTCCGTATTTTATCGTCAACGCCACCTTATTAATATGTGCGTTCAAGATTTTGGGAGCAAAGTTCTGTGTCAAGACTGTTTATGCCGTTATAGTGGTAACCATCCTGACCTCATTCTTCTCCAGCCGTTTAGGTGATGTTCATCTTTTGGAAAACCAACCTTTATGGGCTGCTTTCCTGGGTGCCGTTTTCTGTGGCTGCGGAATCGGACTCGGTTTCTCGGTTGGTGGAAGTACGGGTGGTACGGATATCATCGCCGCCATCGTCAACAAGTATCGCGACATTTCTCTAGGTAGAGTAATTATGATATGTGACATCTTCATCATCAGTTCTAGTTACTTCGTGGTTCATGATTGGGAGAAGGTGTTATATGGTTATGTGGTTCTTTGCGTTCAGGCATTCTGCATCGACCAGGTGGTGAACAGTCGCCGTAGGAGTGTACAGTTCTTCATCATTTCTCAGAAGTATGAGGAGATAGGAAAGCGCATCAATGTAGATGCCGATAGGGGAGTAACGGTGGTGAACGCCAGCGGTTTTTATTCCGGTCAGGATGTGAAGATGCTTTTCGTGTTGGCCAAGCAGCGCCAGGCACCTGCCATCTTCCGCCTTATCAGCGAGATTGATCCTCATGCCTTCGTCAGTCAGAGTGCCGTTATCGGTGTGTATGGTGAAGGTTTTGATAAGATAAAATATAAAAGCAAAAAAGAGCACGGAGTATAATATTCCGTGCTTTTTTGTGCATCAGGAAAAGTCAAGAGGGTGAATCATAAACTTATGACACACCCTCACTTTACCAAAAGAGCAAGTACGGGTTCAGTAAGTCCAGTGGAAGGGTAGCAACTCAAGCAGTTCAGTCACGCAACTCAAGTAGTTCAGTAAGACAATTCAAGTAGTTCAGTAAGCGAGTTCAGAC
>JAJWAL010000098.1:0-11777 GCA_021618535.1 Segatella copri
TGTGGGTATACGCTGCGTGCTTCTGCCTCCAGACCTTCGTCCATCATCATCAGTACACGCTGGTTGATGCGGTCGTAGAGTTCAGTTCTGTCGCGGTTCAGACCTATCTTGATGATGCGGAAAGGGCGCTGCTTCTTTTCGGCTGTGCGGAAAGAAGTATAAGTCTTGCCAGTCTGATGACAGATTTCCAGGGCATGAACCACGCGGCGTGGATTCTTCCTATCTACTATCGCCCAGTGCTCCGGATCCATCTTGTGGAGTTCTTCTACCAGTGCCTCCAGCCCTTCCTCTTCCAGCCGTTGTTTCATCCAAGTGCGGATGTCGTCACGAACAGTAGGGATGTCGTCGATTCCTTTGCATACAGCATCGATATACATCATGCTGCCACCTGTAAGCAGAGCCACATCATGATTCTTGAAGATGTCTTCCTGCAGGAGATTCATCACATCAGCCTCGTATTGGGCAGCGCTGTAATAGTCTTCGATGTGATGGTTTCCTACGAAATAATGCTTCACCCGCTGCTGCTGTTCGGCAGTAGGTGCTGCGGTTCCTATAGGGAGTTCGGCGAAAATCTGGCGGGAGTCGGCATTGATGATAGGTATAGCGAGATGCTCTGCCAGTGAAAGGCAAAGCTCCGTTTTACCTACACCGGTAGGACCTAAGACCACAATCAATGTTTTCATATATTATTCCTTATATTCAAGAAAAAAAGCATCCTTGCTCGTTTCATAAACCTATGCAAGGATGCTCTTTTTACCTTTTTACTTTTTTACCCTTTTACTTTTATCGGATAATGCCTCGCTGAGAACTCTCTACGAAGTCGATAATGTACTGAATCTCCTTGGTAACCTCAAGATTCTTCTTGATTTCCTCGATACCTTCCTTCAAAATACCCTTGCTGTAGAGCAGGCGGTAAGCCTCGTGGATGTTCTGGATGGTCTCATTGCTGAAACCGCGACGGCGCAGACCGATGAGGTTGATGCTGCAGTAGCGGGTTGGCTCCTTGCCGGCAATGATATAAGGAGGAATATCCTGAGAGAAACGGCAACCGCCCTGGATCATTACGTAGCCTGCGATATGGCAGAACTGGTGAACGAGAACGTTGGCGCTGACGATGGCGTTGTCGTCTACTACCACCTCACCGGCAAACTTGGTAGAGTTGCCGATAATCAAGCCGCTGCCGAGTACGCAGTCGTGAGCCACGTGAACGGTCTCCATCAGGAGGTTGTTGCTGCCTACTACGGTCTTGCCCTTAGAGGCTGTACCACGAGAGATAGTAACGTTCTCACGGATGCTGTTGTTATCGCCCACCTCGCAGGTTGTCTGCTCGCCCTTGAACTTCAAGTCCTGAGGCTTGGTAGAGATGCTGGCGCCTGGGAAAAATTCATTATTGTTGCCGATGCGAGCGCCCACGTGGATGGTAACGCTGTTCTGCAATACGTTGTTATCGCCCAAAACGGTGTCCTTGTCGATATAGCAGAAAGGACCGATAATGTTGTTGTCACCGAGTTTTGCCTCTGGATGAACAAACGCTAATGGACTAATCTGATTCATATTTCTATTTTATTATTACTTGTTCTTAACAATCTGTGCTGTGAAAGTAGCCTCTGCCACCACCTGGTCGCCTACGAACATATAGCCCTTCATAGAGCTGATGCCATGACGTACAGGTGCGAGGAGTTCTACACGGAAGAGGAGGGTATCGCCCGGAACCACCTTCTTGCGGAACTTCACATCATCGAGCTTCATGAAGTAAGTACTCCAGCGCTCAGGCTCCTCCAACTGGTTGAGGACGAGCAGACCGCCACACTGTGCCATAGCCTCTACCTGGAGAACACCCGGCATAACCGGCTCCTCAGGGAAGTGACCGGTGAAGAAAGGCTCGTTGCTGGTTACATTCTTTACGCCCACGATGCTGTTAGGACCCATAGCGATGACCTTGTCGACCAGCTGCATAGGGTAGCGGTGAGGCAGGAGCTGACGGATGCGGATATTATCCATGATTGGCTCCTCGTTAGGATTGTAGATAGGAGCCTGAATCTCGTGCTTGCGAATCTCCTTGCGCATGAGGCGGGCGAACTTGTTGTTTACGGTATGGCCTGGACGCGTAGCGATGATGCGGCCCTTGATAGGCTTGCCGATGAGTGCCATATCGCCTATGATATCGAGCAGTTTATGACGTGTACATTCGTTCTCCCACTGCAATGGACGGTGCTGGATGTAACCCAACTTGTTGGCATCCATGTGAGGCACCTTGAGATGGTCGGCGAGCTGGTCGAGCTGAGCCTGTTCTACCTGGCGCTCGTAGATAACGATGGCATTGTCCAGGTCACCACCCTTAATGAGGTTAGCCTGGAGCAGAGGCATGATATCGCGTACGAAAACGAAGGTACGTGCCGATGCAATCTCCTCTGCGTATGTCTCCATCTTCTCGAGGGTAGCAAACTGGCTGTTGATGAATTTGCTCTCGAAAGAACACATGGCTGTGATGCTGAAGTCCTCGTCAGGAAGGATGGTGATAACAGACCCGTTATCATCTTTCACCTCAATCTTATGACGGATGATGTAGTAGTCTTTCTCAGCATTCTGCTCCTGGATGCCTATGCTCTGGATCTTCTCTACATACGGAGCAGCAGAACCGTCGAGGATAGGGAACTCAGGACCGTTTACCTGGATGAGACAGTTGTCGATGCCGAGTGCATAGAGTGCTGACATACCATGCTCGATGGTAGAAACGCGGATATCGCCCTTACCGAGTACGGTACCGCGCTGTGTTTCAACAACGTTCTCTGCTACAGCCTGGATGACAGGCTCGCCTTCAAGGTCGATGCGCTGTATTTTATAACCGGTGTTCTCTGGTGCAGGATTGAAAGTTACGGTGAGGCTCAAGCCTGTATGCAAACCCTTTCCGCAAAGAGAGAAACTACCTTTCAGTGTCTTCTGTTTTGACATAACGATTTATTTTAATGTTAAGTGTTAAATGTTAAGTGTTAACTTGTTGTGGCATTCGCTCATTTAACATTAAACACTTCACATTTAACATTGAAAATTTACTTTTTCTTTAATTCTTCAATCTGCTTCTTCAGGTCGTTGAGTTCCTTGTACATGTCAGGCAAACGACGGAAGATAGCCTGAGACTTGAAGTAAGCGCGCTGCTCCATAGGAGGAGTTCCGATGAGCTGCTGGCCGCTCTTGAGGCTGCCCGGAACACCGCTCTGGGCACCGAGGAACACCTTATCACCGATAGTGATGTGGCCGGCAATACCCACCTGACCACCAAACATACACCATTCGCCTACCTTTGTACTGCCTGCTACACCTACCTGAGAAGACATCACGGTATTGGCGCCGATGTCGGTATTGTGGGCAATCTGTACGAGGTTGTCGAGCTTTACGCCCTTGCGAACATAGGTAGAACCCATTGTAGAACGGTCTACACAAGTGTTGGCACCAATCTCTACATCATCTTCGATGGTAACGATACCAATCTGAGGAATCTTGTCGTAACCTTCAGGACCTGGAGCGAATCCGAATCCGTCGGCACCGATTACACAACCGGCATGAAGCGTAACGTTATTGCCTAATTTACAGCCGTGATATACGGTAACGTTCGGATAGATGAGTGCATTCTTACCAATCTTCACACCCTCTCCGATGTAGGCATGAGGATAAATCTGGCTACCTTCGCCTACCTCTGCACCATCGCTGATATATGCGAAAGCACCTACATATACGCCTTCAGCCACCTTAGCCTTTGGAGATACGAAAGCCAGCGGATCGATGCCGGTCTTCTTAGGCTTCATGGATTCGTACATCTGCAGGAGCTTAGCCACACACTCGTATGCATTCTTCACACGGATGAGGGTTGTGCTGACAGGGTGTTCCAATTCTACGTTCTCATCAATGAGTACGATGCTTGACTTGGTTTCGTAAACATAATGAGTGTATTTAGGGTTAGAAAGGAACGAGATAGCGCCTTCCTTACCTTCTTCGATTTTTGCGAAGGTGTTGACTGTTGCGTTCTCATCACCTTCCACACGGCCCTGAACGAACTGGGCTATTTGTTGAGCGGTAAATTCCATAATTTATCTGACTTCTAGTTTGTTTTATTTAGGTTCCCAAGGCATCATTACCTTTAGGTAACCGCAATTTGTTTGCAAAAATAGCAAAAAAGATTTAGATTCTCGACTTTATTTTGTAATATTTTGCTTTTTTGCCCCATAAAAGGGTATTTTTTAGGCGCAAAGCCTCTTTTTCAAGATACTTTGCGCCTAAATCGAGTTTTTATAACTTAGCAAGTTCTGCTGCCATTTCAGCCTGCAACTCCTTAGCTTTCTGACCTGCTACCTCAGCAAAGTCATCGCCGTTGCTGGCATAGATGATGCCGCGGGAAGAGTTGACGAGCAAGCCGCAGTCCTTGATGATGCCATACTTGCAAACCTCCTGCAGGCTGCCGCCCTGTGCACCTACGCCCGGTACGAGGAGGAAGTGGTTAGGAGCCACCTTGCGGATGTCTTCGAACATCTTGCCCTGTGTAGCGCCTACTACATACATCATGTTCTCATCGTTGCCCCATTCCTGGCTCTTCTTGAGAACCTTCTCGAAGAGGCGCTCGCCCTCCTTATCCTCGGTGAGCTGGAAGTCGTGGCTACCCTTGTTACTGGTCAGTGCCAGGAGGATAACCCACTTGCCGTCATACTCGAGGAATGGCTTGACTGAATCCTCACCCATATAAGGTGCTACGGTTACTGAGTCGATATTGTACTCCTCGAAGAATGTCTGGGCATACATCTTGCTGGTGTTGCCGATATCGCCGCGCTTGGCATCTGCGATGATGAAGTGGTTTGGATAGTGGCTGTGGAGATACTTGATGGTGTTTTCGAAGGCAATCATGCCATCGATGCCGCGGCTCTCATAGAAAGCCAGGTTTGGCTTGTAAGCCACACAGTATGGGGCTGTTGCGTCGATGATAGCCTTGTTGAATCTGAATATCATCTCGGCTTCTGCGCCCTGGATGTCTTCACTCTCGGTGATGCACTTTGGCAACTTGTTGATATCTGTGTCAAGACCTACGCACAAGAAACTCTTCTTGGCGAAAATCTGCTCTACGAGTTCTTTTCTGTTCATAATGGATTGATATGATGATTCATCGCCCCGAAGCACGGAACGATGAATCGGGGTTTTACAATTCTGTTTCTTTCAGCTTCTCTGCGTTCTCGGCTACGGTCAGGGCATCAATCATGTCCTGAATATCACCTGCCAGGAAACCGTTGAGATCGTGAGTGGTGTAACCGATACGGTGGTCGGTAACACGGCCCTGCGGGAAGTTGTAGGTACGGATCTTCGCACTGCGGTCGCCGGTAGAAACGAGGCTCTTGCGGCGGCTGGCGATATCGTCAACATACTTCTGGTGCTCACGGTCGTGGATGAATGTATAGAGGCGGCTCAAGGCACGCTCCTTGTTCTTTGGCTGGTCTCGGGTTTCGGTACACTCGATGAGGATTTCCTCTACCTCGCCTGTGTTAGGGTTCTTCCAAGGATAGCGGAGACGTACACCAGACTCCACCTTGTTCACGTTCTGACCACCGGCACCTGAGCTTCGGAAGGTATCCCACTTGATGTCACCTTCGTTGATGTTCACCTCAAACTTGTCTGCCTCTGGCAATACTGCCACGGTAGCTGCTGAAGTGTGCATACGGCCCTGGGTTTCAGTAGCAGGCACACGCTGAACACGGTGAACACCTGATTCATACTTCAATGTGCCGTAAACGTCAGTACCGCTCACAGCGAAGTCGATTTCCTTGTATCCACCTACTGCGCCTTCAGAAACAGAAGTCACGCTGACGGTCCATCCCTTCGATTCGCAGTATTTCTTATACATATTAAATAGGTCGCCTGCAAAGAGGGCAGCCTCGTCGCCTCCGGCACCGCCTCGGATTTCCATCTGTACGTTCTTGGCGTCTTCTGGGTCCTTAGGTACCAGCGCAATCTTGATTTCTTCTTCGAGTTTAGGCTGCAGCGCCTCGTTCTCGTTGAGTTCTTCGCGAGCCATCTCCTTCATTTCCGGATCGCTCTCGTTGGCAAGGATGTCCTTTGCCTCCTTGATGCTGTTCAGGCAGTTGATGTATCGCTTGCGTGCGTCCATGATGTCACCCAGGTCTTTCCATTCCTTGGTGAGCTTCACGTAGCGTGGCTGGTCGGCGATGACATCTGGGTCGGTAATGAGGGTGCTTACTTCCTCGTATCGGCTCTCTAAGCCTTCTAGCTTCTGTAATATGTTGTTATTATCCATTAATTATAATTCTATTTTTAGTATTCGAATATTCCGAATTCGCTCTTGATGGTCAGGCTGCGCTTGCCTTCTTCGATATGACCCACAATCTGGGCATCGATGTTGAAGCTCTTGCTGATGGCGATAACCTTCTCGGCAACCTCAGGACGTACGTAGATCTCCATGCGGTGACCCATGTTGAATACCTGATACATCTCCTTCCAGTCGGTCTCTGAGCAGTCGTGGATTGCCTTGAAGAGTGGAGGTACTGGGAACATGTTGTCCTTCACTACCTTGCAGTTCTCACCAACGAAGTGCAGAACCTTGGTCTGGGCACCACCGGTGCAGTGAACCATACCGTGAACCTCTGGACGGAGCTCGTCGAGAATCTTCTTGATAACCGGAGCGTAGGTACGGGTAGGAGAGAGAACCAGCTCACCTGCATTGATTGGTGAACCCTCTACTTCATCGGTCAACTTATACTTACCGCTGTAAACCAACTCGTCTGGCACTGCGTGGTCGTAGCTCTCAGGATAGTTCTCTGCGAGATACTTGGCGAATACATCGTGGCGGGCAGAAGTAAGTCCGTTGCTGCCCATACCGCCGTTGTACTTCTTCTCGTAAGTAGCCTGACCTGTAGAAGAAAGACCTACAATGACATCGCCTGGACGGATGTTGGCGTTGTTGATGACATCGCTGCGCTTCATGCGGCAGGTAACGGTAGAGTCAACGATGATAGTACGAACCAGGTCGCCTACGTCAGCAGTCTCACCGCCGGTAGGATAGATGCCGATACCCATCTCACGCATCTCGTGGAGCAGGTCGTCAGTACCATTGATGATAGCTGAGATTACCTCGCCTGGGATGAGCATCTTGTTGCGTCCGATGGTAGAGCTTACGAGGATGTTGTCTACGGCGCCTACGCAGAGCAGGTCGTCGGTATTCATCACGATAGCATCTTGAGCGATACCTTTCCATACAGAGAGGTCGCCAGTCTCCTTCCAGTACATGTAAGCCAAGCTAGACTTGGTACCTGCACCGTCGGCATGCATAATGTTACAATACTCTGGGTCGCCGCCCAAGATATCAGGTATGATCTTGCAGAAAGCCTGTGGGAAGATACCCTTGTCGATGTTCTTGATAGCGTTGTGAACATCTTCCTTTGCTGCGCTAACACCGCGCATCATATATCTATTGTTACTCATATTCTTACTTTGAATTTTGTTCTTTGAACTTTATGATATGCTTATTTTTCCTGGTGCCAGAAATCCCATGATGCAAAGGCTTGCAACAAGAGCATTTCCAAGCCATTCTTTACTGTGGCTCCGTGTTCTTTGCCCTTCTTCATGAAGAGGGTTTCGTCGGGATTGTAGATGAGGTCGTAGAGCAGGGTGTGGCTGTCCATTGCCTCGTAAGGCAGCGCAGGACACTCGTCTACGTGTGGGTACATGCCCACTGGGGTACAGTTTACGATGACGTTATACTCCTTGATAACCTCAGGGGTGATTTTTTCGTACTGGATAGTACCCGGACGCTCGTATCGACTCACGAAGGCAGTTTCCAGTCCGAGCGATTTCAGACCGAAGTTGATAGCCTTTGAAGCTCCGCCTGTACCCAGGATGAGAGCCTTCTTGTGATAAGGCTCGATATAAGGTTCGATGCTCTTGGTAAAACCGATTACATCGCTGTTATATCCTTTCAGATAAACATCTTCGCCTCTGTGCTCCACCTTAATCACGTTGACGGCTCCGATAGCATTCGCCTCAGGGCTTACCACGTCGAGATAGCTGATCACTTTCTCCTTGTAAGGAATGGTGACGTTGAGACCCTTAAGCTCAGGATTTGAGTCGAGAATCTCGGTAAGATTTTCGATAGAAGGTATCTCGAAGTTGATGTATTGGGCATCGATGCCCTCGTTCTCAAACTTTTCGTTGAAATAGTTCTTTGAGAACGAATGCCCCAGAGGGTAACCTATGAGTCCATACTTGTCCATAATATTTTTGTTTTATTTGGTTGCGAAATAGAGTGTGCAGATGCCGAAGGTGAGTCGCTTGAACTCTGCCTTTGAGAATCCTGCCTTTTTGAACACCTCCATCATTACCTCGCCCTGAGGGAATGCCTCGATGGTCTTGTTGAGATAACTGTAGGCGCTCTGGTCTTTGCTGATGAGTTTGCCATACATCGGCAAGACGGTGTTGCTGTAGATGCTGAACAGCTGCTTCATCGGGAAACTGACCGGCGTGGTGAGCTCTACGATGCAGAGATGTCCGCCCTTTTTCAGTACCCGGCACATTTCCTTCAGTCCCTGGTCCAGGTTCTGGAAGTTCCTGATGCCGAAGGCTGCAGTTACTGCGTCGAAGCTCTCGTCCTGGAACGAGAGGTTGAGGCAGTCTTCCTTGGCAAAGGAGATGGTGTTTTTCAGTCCCAGTTGCCTTACCTTCTGTCTGCCTATCTCCATCATGCCTTCCGAGATGTCTGCTCCGATCAGCTGGTCGGGATGTAGCATCTGTGCGGCTAGGATGGCGAAATCGCCGGTACCGGTAGCGATGTCGAGCATTTTTTTAGGAGAGAAGGGCGCAAGACGCCTGATTGCCTTCTTGCGCCATCCCTTATCGATATCCCACGAGAGACGGTGGTTCAGGGTATCGTAGGTAGGGGCGATGTTGTCGAACATCTCCTCTACCAGCTTGCCCTTGTCTCCTGTGCCCTCGTAGGGCTTTATCTGTTCTTGCTTATACATTTATATATAGTTTACTTGTGTGCAGCAAGCCACTCGCTTACGTTCTTCTCGATGCGGGCAGCGATGTCGCCTTCCTCAGCAGCCTTGTCAAACTTCTCGCCGGTGATGTGCTCGTAGAGTTCGATGTAGCGGTCTGATACGCTCTCTGCATACTCGTCGGTAATCTCTGGCATAGTCTGGCCTGGCTCGTTCATGAAGTTGTGCTCGATAAGCCACTGACGAACGAACTCCTTAGAGAGCTGGCGCTGTGGTTCACCCTTCTCAAACTTCTCCTCGTAGCCTTCAGCATAGAAGTAGCGGCTAGAGTCTGGAGTGTGGATCTCGTCGATGAGATAAACCTTGCCGTCGCGCTTGCCGAACTCGTACTTGGTATCTACGAGAATCAATCCCTGCTTGGCAGCGATTTCCTGACCGCGGGCGAAGATACGGCGTGTGTAGTCCTCCATCACAGCGTAATCCTCAGCACTAACAATGCCCTGGGCGATGATTTCTTCTTTAGAAATGTTCATGTCGTGACCTTCGTCAGCCTTTGTAGTAGGAGTGATGATAGGCTCTGGGAAACGCTGGTTCTCGCGCATACCGTCAGGCAACTTCACACCGCAAATCTCGCGGCAGCCCTTCTGATAGTCGCGCCATGCACTACCGGTGAGGATAGAACGGATGATCATCTCCACGCGGAAACCTTCGCACTTCAAACCTATGGTAACCATTGGGTCTGGAGTAGCCAACTTCCAGTTTGGACAGATGTCTGTAGTAGTGTCCAAGAACTTAGCTGCAATCTGATTGAGCACCTGTCCCTTGAAAGGGATTCCCTTAGGCAGAACAACGTCGAACGCTGAGATTCTGTCGGTAGCGACCATCACGAGGAGGTCGTCGTTAATGTCATACACATCACGTACTTTACCGTGGTAAACACTCTTCTGTCCATCAAAATGGAAATCTGTCTTTGTTAATGCTTTCATTTTACTTTGAACTTTGAATTTTGAACTTTGAACTTTATGATATGCCTTGAGTAATCATTCTGTTCATTCTTCATTCTGATTATTTTGAATTATCTTTTTCTGCTTTCTGAGCTTCCCGTGCTTCCGCTCTCTCCTTGTCATACTTGTCGTATGCGTTGACGATGCGGGTTACGAGTTTGTGGCGCACGATATCCTTCTGTCCCAGCTTCACCACTCCGATACCTTCCACACCGTCCAGAATCTTGAGCGCCTCTTTCAGTCCGCTTCGCTGTTCGCGTGGCAGGTCAATCTGTGTCAGGTCGCCGGTGATAATCATCTTGGTGTTCATGCCCATACGGGTGAGGAACATGCGAATCTGTTGGGAGGTAGTGTTCTGTGCCTCGTCGAGGATGACGACGGCATCGCTGAGTGTGCGTCCGCGCATAAAGGCGAGCGGAGCAATCTGGATAATGTGCTTTTCCATCATATCCTGCAACTTTACGGCAGGTATCATGTCTTCCAGCGCATCGTAGAGCGGCTGGAGGTATGGGTCAATTTTGTCTTTCATATCGCCAGGCAGGAAACCGAGTTTTTCGCCGGCTTCTACGGCAGGTCGCGAGAGGATGATTTTCTTGATGGCTTTCTCCTTGAGGGCCTTTACGGCAAGGGCGATGCTGAGGTAGGTCTTGCCGGTACCGGCTGGTCCTACGGCAAATACCATGTCGTTCTTTTCGTAAGCATCTATCAGCTGCTGCTGGTTTTCGCTGCGGCTCTTGATAGGTCGGCCGCTGATGCTGTATACCAGCACGCCTTTCACGCTGTCCGCCTTGGTCTGTTTTCCTTTCACGATGTCCAGGATGTCTTCATCATTGAGCATGTTGTATTTAAGCAAGTGCTTGCGCATCTGCTCAATATCCTCTTCCACCTTTGCCATTTCCTCCTCGTCGCCGAGCACACGAATCACGTTGTCGCGTGCCACGATACGCAACTTAGGATACAGCGATTTAATCATCTGCAGGTGGGCATTGTTCACACCGTAGAACATCACTGGATCGATATCTTCGAGTACAATATGTTTCTCTATCAAAATGTCTTAATTCTATAAAGTTTAAACTATCCTATCTAATATTTTGTTATATAACGCTGCAAAATTACTACTTTGCCACGAAATGAGCATATTTCGGCGAATAAAACATTCTTTAAATATTAAAAAAGCTATTTTTTCGAGAGTTTTTGTTACCTTTGCAGCTAAATTTGGCGATACGGCTCCCGTTTTGCCTGAAGAATATAGAATATTATTTCGTGAAAATAAGATAATTATGAAGATTAGTAAGAATAGATATTTACAGGGTTTTGGTATTGTGGTTTTGCTTTTAGCGCTGGTGAGAGTCATCTTCCCGGGGGTGGCAAAACCGAAAACGGCGGCTGCTGATGCGGCTGATTCTACATTAGTGGCTGCGAAGGATTCGGCTGCTTCTGATGCTTCTTCTGCTGAAAATTCTGATGCTCCCGCTGGTGCTGATGGAAATGTGGCTGAGGATCTGAAGAAGGATGAACTCTCTGTTATGCCTGATACGGCACAGAGCGGCAAGCCTTCTATCTTCTTCGACAAGGATGGCAAGGAGGTGAAGCATCGCATCTTCTCGGTGCCTCATTTCGGCAATACTTTCCCCGACCAGCAGGATGTGCAGATTCTGGCGGCTACTAAGCATGGTGTGAAACCGGTACAGAACCGTCTGGAGGCGGAGAACAGTAAGGGTAAGCTGGTGTATGTGGGCAGCAATCCTTTCTTTTATGTCGACAAGCTGAACAACAGTATTCCTTA
>JAJWAL010000099.1:0-11448 GCA_021618535.1 Segatella copri
AGAATAAAGTGTTGCCACTAGGCTCAGCAAAGCTGCTGACTGCAGTCAGCAGACCTGCCGACTAGGCTCGGCAGACCTGCTGAGCCTAGTGGCAACTTCTGAGAAGGTATCTCCTGGAACCCGAGGAGTATAGTCTTTCAACTCGCAAAGACGCTTGCATCAACCTATTGAGTCGACTCCTTCGCCCCATCCAGTTGATTTCTTCATCCTATAGAACTGACTCCTTCTGCTAATTCAACCCTATCTACACCTTCTCCAAAGCAGTCAATTGCTTGGGTACTACAGATCAGAAATCGTGGTCACAATAGCACTCAGCTTCTGTCTTTTCTCCATTTTCATTTCTCGCACATAAAAGTTTTTTCGAGAAAAAGTATCAAAGTATCATTATCCAGTGTGATATTCTTATAAACATCTGATATTCTGCAATATACATGAATGATACTTTTCCGATTATTTTACAAGAAGTCTCATTAAAGTATCATAAAATCGCAAGAAGTATCATTAAATTCGGCTTTGAGTCGATTTAAAAGGCTAAAAATGAAGTGTCTACTATTCCAGTTTTATAAAATTGATAGTGTCTACCTTTCTAGTTTATAAAGTAAAAAAGTGTCTACTGAAATCAGGAAAAGTCAGCACACAAGATGGTCTGTCAGAGACCATTAAGCGGTCTGTCTGTGCTCATCAAGTGGTCACTCAGGGACCAAGTGTCGGGCATCGGCAGAACAAGTGATGGGCACTGTTTGCCCGTATTGCGGGCGTCGAGTGCCCGAAGTTTCCTGTACTTTTTGGGCACTTCGTGCGATTAGGCGGCTTTGACTTTATGCATGATGCTTTATGGCGGTTTTGTAATGCTTCGATGACGATTTTGTGATGCTTCGATGTGTTCGATGACGTTTTTTTATGATACTTCTATCCATTTTATGATACTTTAATGAGACTTCTTGTAAAGAAATCAGAAAAGTATCATTCTTGTATATTATTATATATCAGTTATTTACCTCGTGGTTTAACCAAAAAGATGATACTTTGAGACTTTTTTCGCAAAAAACTTTTTTCGTGTGCGTATAAACTCGATGGTAAATCAAAAAAAGTATTCGATATGACAGCTTATAGATGCCCTCAAAACTACGTCCCGACGTAGACTTTACCACATGGCGACGTAATCTTTCCTACGTCACGGCATAGAAATTCCTGCGTCGCCATGTAATTTCAAGGACACCAGGAGAGATTATCCGGATAACCAGGCAAGAATCGTTAGGACGCCTTTTTGAAAAAAGGTTCTATTTTTATAAAAGCCGGTAGATTCACATGTACAACAAAGATGTTATATGCGAAATAAGGTTCCCAAAATTTGGTGTTATCAAAGAAAAATCGTACTTTTGTGGCAATTAGTTGGCACAGATCAACTCTCTGCGCCAGAAGGCTCTTTCAAAAGAGAGCAGCAACTTGGAAAGATAATAGCAAAAGCAGTACGATTTATCATGCTGCTTTTGCTATTCTCATCTTATTTAGTTTACTCGCTTGCAAGTAATTCTCTGCTTATACTGAGGTCCTTCTTTACTTCTCCTCAAAATAACTACCCGCTTCCATTGCGCAACCCATCGCACGGCACTTGTTGTAGCGCTCTCGGGCTCTGTTTTCTCTGGCAAACATCGCCTTGGTGCCAGCCTCATCTTCCGAGAACTGGAGGTGGTTGTCGATGCCCATATCCAGAGCTATATTCTCCACATCAAGATCATCGGTGCCGATGAAGGTAAAGGTCCAGTTCTGCTTCTTCAGTTTCTCTATGAGGTTCTTGATCATCTTCAAATCATATTCCTCGCTGCAGTTCTCCTCACCATCCGTAATGATGGTTACCAATACACTGTCTTCCTCGGTGGTCAAGGCGTTAATCTTGGCAATGCCCATACCAATGGCATCATAAAGAGGGGTGCCGCCACATGGATTGTAATCCCTTGACTTCAAAGGCTTAGCATGATGAGCTGACACATTATCATAGAACAGTTTCTTGTGGGTGCTGTCGAAGGTGATGAGCGTAACCCGCTGTTCCATGTCCTTATGCGTCTTCTGCATTTTCTGAATCGTAGTCAGGGTTTCGTTGATGCCCACCAGTGCCTGGCGCTCGATAATACTCATGCTGCCACTCTCATCTACTACCAAAAGATTGAATACTCGTTTCATAACTTGTTTCTCCTATTTATTTTAATTGTTCAACATAATTTTATAAGCAAGAAGAACTATTCCCTGCTCCTATTTATCCCTTAAAAGAAAGAATAGAGGGGAAAATTAAGAAAAGACACAAAAAAAGTTTGCTTGTATCGTTATTTTTTGTAATTTTGCAGAAAATAAGGAACAAGCGTATGAACAATATAAAATATCCGATAGGCATACAGAGCTTTGAGAAAATCATCACAGAAGGATATCTTTATATAGATAAGACTCAGATGATTTATGATATGGTAGAAAATGGCAAGATTTACTTTCTGAGTCGTCCCAGACGATTTGGAAAGTCACTTCTTGTATCTACACTGGAATGCTATTTTCAAGGAAGAAAAGAACTGTTCAAGGGCCTAGCCATTGATAATCTGGAAACCGACTGGAAACAATATGCGGTATTCCACCTTGATTTCAACGGCAAGGACTTTACGCAAGCAGGCCAGTTGGAAAAGACGCTGATTGATTTCGTAGAATCGCAGGAAGCCATCTACGGCAAAGCCCCTTTTGCTTCTACCCTCGGCGACAGATTCATTGGCGTTCTGAGAAATGCCCACGAAAAAACAGGACTTCGCGCCGTTGTCCTTATTGATGAATACGACAAGCCTCTGCTAGACGTATTGGATTCTACACTGAAAACAATCGATGCAGATGGCAACGAGCGATTGCTAGAAGACAGGCATCGGGAAATTCTGAAAGGCTTCTACAGTGTATTCAAAGCTGCCGATAAAGACCTGCAATTCGTTCTGCTTACGGGAGTTACCAAGTTTTCGCAAGTAAGCGTATTCAGCGGATTCAACCAACCCGAAGATATCAGCCTTTCCGCCCACTTCGATACGCTTCTCGGCATCACAGAAGACGAATTGCGCTCTACCTTTGCACAGCAAATCGTAGAGATGGCCGAAGAATATGATGTTTCAAAGGAAGAAATACTGATAAAACTGAAACGCCAGTTTGACGGCTACCATTTCAGTCGCCGGATGCGAGGCGTATATAATCCTTTCAGCATCTTGCGTGCTTTCAAGGAAATGCTCATCGACGACTATTGGTTCAAAACGGGTTCACCCACCTATCTGGTTCGCCTGCTAGCTCATAGCGATGAAAACATCAACGAACTGGTGGGGAAATATTATCCTACCAAGGATTTCGACGATTATAAGGCCACAGTAGAGCGCCCTTTGCCGATGATATACCAAAGCGGATATCTGACCATCAAGGGATGGTCAAGGAATACCAATTCCTATCTGTTGGATTTTCCGAACGATGAAGTTAGAAGGGGATTCATCAGTTTGCTGGCTGCAGATTATCTGAAGCCAAAGGTTTCACCAGATTCCTGGGTTCTACAGGTAATTGAAGCATTGGGAAAGGGAGAATGCGAAAAGCTGCATCAGCTGATGGTTTCTTTCTTTGCCAGCATCCCTTATTCCCAGCGAAGAAAAGATGATGAACGTGAGAAGGAGCGTTATTTCCAATATACGTTCTATCTGGTATTGAGGATGATCAGCTCCTATACCATCTTCATTGAAAAAGAACAGAGCGAAGGAAGAGTAGATTGCATCATAGAAACTTCCCTATACATATATATATTTGAGTTTAAGAGGGATAGAAGCGCAAGAGAAGCGCTCCAGCAAATCGAAGATATGGGATATGCCCGGGAATATTTATCAGATAAGAGAAAGATATTCAAGATAGGATGCAGTTTCTCATCAAAAACAGGAACAATTGATGATTGGGAAGAGAACTGAATCTCTCCCCGATAGCATTTTATTAAATCAGTTCATATATTATATAAGGAGATGAAAGAAATATTAATAGTAAGCATCGGCAGCTTCTTCGGGGGCGGCATGAGGTATTGGATTTCAAAGATGGTGCAATCCTGCACGGTGATTGCCTTTCCTTTCGGAACGATGGCGGTGAATGTGGCGGGATGCCTCATCATCGGGTTTCTCTCGGGATTGAACTGGCGGGAAGGGGGATGGATGTCGCCATCTGCCAAACTGCTGCTCACCACGGGGTTCTGCGGAGGATTCACTACATTCTCTACCTTTATGAACGAGGGGGCAGGACTGATGAAGGAGGAGAACTATCTCTACATGATGCTCTATCTCTTCGGAAGTCTGGCGCTGGGACTTATCGCCGTTCTTGCCGGACACTATCTGGCGAAAATGATTGCATGAGAAACTTCGGAGGATAGGAGGAAGAAGCCCCGGATTATCGCATAAAATACAGAAGATAGTATTCCATCAGATGAAGAAATGATGAAAATACTATCTTTTTTATTATTTTATATTTTCAAAATGCCTTAATTACGAAATTTATTCGTAAATTTGCAGAAATAATCTGCATTCGACAATTTGAAAGCTAGCTTTCATCATGCTCGTTTGCCTAATTTTTGCACCAATGAATTCATTAGATACAAACAATATAAAATGGAGTGAGAATGTAATCATCGCTGACGCCGACTATATCGACCGAGTGGCTTTCGACCTGATAGTCAACTTCGAACGTATGATCAACCGTCGCATCCAACCTGCCGATATGGCACAATGGGCAGTCTGCATTGCCCTTGACGGAGGTCTGAGAGAGGGCGAGCACGAAACACAGGTTGTGCTTATCCACGACAAACAGTCGATGGCGATGAAAAACTTCCGCCCAGCCAACTATGAGAAGGATCTGAACGCCCAGGCTTTCAAGGATGATAAGCTCGGAGAATTCATCATCTCTTCATATCCTACAGAGGAAAAGATGGTTGGCAAGGATGATTTCCTCGTAGATGTGGCACGCACCGTATGCAACGCCAAGGAAGTGAAGCGAGTGATGATCATCCCAAATTCTGAGGATGGAGATGCTTACGACCGGCTCCGCGAGATACTTCGCAAGGTAGATGACGATGACAAGCGCATCACCCTCTTTGCCATGCAGCCCATGCCAGGCGGCAACTTCAGACAGGAGATTCTCGGATATTCGCTCATGAATGCCCTGGGAATCTCGGCAAATGAGATAAAGTAAACATTAAAATAATAAACATAAAAAAACAAGATTATAAATGAGTAGAGTACTTATGATTGGCGCAGGTGGCGTGGCTACCGTGGCTGCCTTCAAGATCGTCCAGAACCAGGACGTTTTCACCGAGTTTATGATTGCTAGCCGTCGCAAGGAAAAATGCGATAAGCTGGTTAAGGATATCCACGCCAAGGGCTACAAGATGGATATTCAGACAGCTGAGGTGGATGCCGACGACGTTGAGCAGTTGAAGGCTCTCTTCAATAGCTACAAGCCTGAACTTGTCATCAACCTCGCTTTGCCTTATCAGGACCTCACCATCATGGATGCCTGTCTGGCTTGCGGTTGCAACTACATGGATACCGCTAACTATGAGCCTAAGGACGAGGCTCACTTCGAATATTCATGGCAGTGGGCTTACAAGGATAAGTTCGAGCAGGCAGGTCTCTGTGCTATCCTCGGCTGCGGCTTCGACCCAGGTGTATCAGGCATCTTCACCGCTTATGCAGCCAAGCATCACTTCGATGAGATTGAGGTGCTCGACATCGTGGATTGCAACGCCGGTAACCATCACAAGGCTTTCGCAACCAACTTCAACCCAGAAATCAATATCCGCGAGATTACCCAGAAGGGACTCTGGTATAAGGATGGCGAATGGATTGAAACCGACCCATTGTCTATCCACAAGCCTCTCACCTACCCTAACATCGGCCCTCGCGAGAGCTATCTGATGCACCACGAGGAGTTGGAGAGCTTGGTAAAGAACTACCCTACCATCAAGGAGGCACGTTTCTGGATGACTTTCGGTCAGCAGTATCTCACTTACCTCGACTGCATTCAGAACCTCGGCATGAGCCGCATCGACGAAATCGAGTACGAGGCTCCATTGGCAGACGGTTCAGGCAAGACAGCCAAGGTGAAGATTGTTCCTCTGCAATTCCTCAAGGCCGTATTGCCTAACCCACAGGATCTCGGCGAGAACTATGACGGCGAGACATCTATCGGTTGCCGCATCCGTGGCAAGAAGGATGGCAAGGAGCGCACCTACTACGTTTATAACAACTGCAAGCACCAGGAGGCTTACAACGAAACCGGTATGCAGGGCGTAAGCTACACTACCGGTGTGCCAGCCATGATTGGTGCCATGATGTTCCTCAAGGGCATCTGGAAGAAGCCAGGCGTATGGAACGTAGAGGAGTTCGACCCAGATCCATTCATGGAGCAGTTGAACAAGCAGGGATTGCCATGGCACGAGGTGTTTGATGGCGATTTGGAAATTGACTAAACTTTAAACTAAATAAGAATATGGCAAAAGAAATGCAAGAGGGAAAATTGAATCCCAATGAAGGCAAACTGAAAGCCCTTCAGGCAGCCATGGCAAAGATAGAAAAAGACTTCGGTAAGGGCTCTATCATGAAACTCGGCGATGAGCACGTTGAGAATATCGAAGTTATCCCTACAGGCAGTATCGCTCTCGACAATGCACTGGGCGTAGGCGGTTATCCAAAGGGACGTATCATCGAGATTTACGGTCCGGAATCTTCCGGTAAGACAACATTGGCTATCCATGCCATCGCAGAGGCTCAGAAGGCTGGCGGTATCGCTGCTTTCATTGATGCTGAGCACGCTTTCGACCGTTTCTATGCGGCTAAACTGGGCGTTGATGTTGATAACTTGTGGATTTCACAGCCGGATAATGGTGAGCAGGCATTGCAGATTGCAGACCAGCTGATCAGTTCTGCTGCTGTAGACATCGTAGTTGTTGACTCTGTAGCCGCCTTGACTCCTAAGAAGGAAATCGAAGGCGATATGGGTGACAATGTGGTAGGTCTTCAGGCTCGATTGATGAGTCAGGCTCTCCGCAAGCTCACTTCTACCATCAGCAAGACCAACACTACCTGCATCTTCATCAACCAGTTGCGCGAGAAGATTGGTGTAATGTTCGGTAACCCAGAGACAACCACCGGTGGTAATGCTCTGAAGTTCTATGCATCTGTGCGCTTGGATATCCGCAAGGCAACAGCCATCAAGGACGGCGATGAGGTAGTAGGTAATCTGGTTCGCGTAAAGGTAGTAAAGAACAAGGTGGCTCCTCCTTTCCGCAAGGCAGAGTTCGACATCATGTTTGGCGAAGGCATCAGCCGTGCCGGCGAGGTATTCGGTCTGGCTGTAGCCAACGATATCATCGAAAAGAGCGGCAGCTGGTATAGCTATGGCGGTTCTAAACTCGGACAGGGTGCCGATGCCTGCAAGGCATTGCTCAAGGATAACCCTGAACTTCTCGATGAACTGGAAGCTAAGGTTCGCGAAGCACTTGCTGCTAAGGAACAGAAATAAAGCCAGATAAGGTTTCACACCTTATTATATATAGGAGCTTTATCTGAAAAGAAAGATTTCTCAATCATATTACAGGAATCAAGATAGGGAGAATGCGACATTTTATCGCCTCCCATATCTTGATTCCTTTTATTTTGTCAGCATTATCTGACACCTTGTCAGCCACTTTAAATTTTACAATCCCTTGGCACATGCTTTGTTATGACGGAAAGCGTGAACGCTGAATATAGAGGTTCCCGACAGATGCATATCTTCGGCAGACTTCCATTAGCCAGCAGTTCATGAGATAAATAACATATTAATAACGATAAAAATAAAAAAAAGATATAATTATGGGAAAAGTAATTGGAATTGACTTGGGTACCACAAACAGTTGTGTTGCCGTTTTCGAAGGTAGCGAACCAGTTGTAATCGCTAACAGTGAAGGTAAGCGTACTACTCCATCAGTAGTAGGTTTCGTTAAGGATGGTGACCGCAAGGTGGGTGATCCTGCTAAGCGTCAGGCCATCACAAACCCTAAGAACACTGTATATTCTATCAAGCGTTTCATGGGTGAGACATACGCTCAGAGCCAGAAAGAGGCTGAGGCAATGCCTTACACAGTAGTAAACGAGGGTGGTTATCCACGTGTTGAAATCGAGGGTCGCAAATATACTCCACAGGAGATTTCTGCAATGGTTCTCCAGAAGATGAAGAAGACTGCAGAGGATTATCTCGGACAGGAGGTTACAGATGCTGTCATCACAGTTCCTGCTTACTTCTCTGACTCACAGCGTCAGGCTACTAAGGAGGCTGGTCAGATTGCAGGTTTGAACGTTCAGCGTATCGTAAATGAGCCTACAGCCGCAGCTTTGGCTTACGGTGTTGACAAGGCTAACAAGGATATGAAGATTGCCGTATTCGACTTGGGTGGTGGTACATTCGATATCTCTATCCTGGAGTTCGGTGGTGGCGTATTCGAGGTACTTTCTACCAATGGTGATACTCACCTGGGTGGTGATGACTTCGACCAGGTAATCATCAACTGGTTGGCTGATGGTTTCAAGGCTGAAGAAGGCGTAGATCTCCGC
Organism: Segatella copri; assembly: GCA_021618535.1. Classification (GTDB taxonomy): domain Bacteria; phylum Bacteroidota; class Bacteroidia; order Bacteroidales; family Bacteroidaceae; genus Prevotella; species Prevotella copri_O. The sequence continues at coordinate 8,625 of JAJWAL010000099.1, forward strand.
AAGGACCCTATGGCTATGCAGCGTTTGAAGGAAGCAGCTGAGAAGGCTAAGATTGAGTTGTCAAGCTCTACATCTACCGAAATCAACTTGCCATACATCACAGCCGTTGACGGTATGCCAAAGCACTTGGTTAAGACTTTGACCCGTGCACAGTTCGAGCAGTTGGCTCACAACCTGATTCAGGCTTGCTTGGTACCTTGCCAGAATGCCGTTCGTGACGCTAAGCTCTCTACATCAGATATCGACGAGGTTATCTTGGTTGGTGGTTCAAGCCGTATCCCAGCCGTTCAGACCTTGGTTAAGAACTACTTCGGCAAGGAGCCTTCTAAGGGCGTTAACCCTGATGAGGTAGTAGCAGTAGGTGCAGCTATCCAGGGTGCCATCCTGAACAAGGAAGAGGGTGTTGGTGACATCGTATTGCTCGACGTTACTCCATTGACTCTCGGTATCGAGACTATGGGTGGTGTGATGACTAAGCTCATCGATGCCAATACAACTATCCCTTGCAAGAAGAGCGAGGTATTCTCTACAGCAGCTGATAACCAGACAGAGGTTACCATCCACGTATTGCAGGGTGAGCGTCCAATGGCAGCTCAGAACAAGAGCATCGGCCAGTTCAACCTGACAGGTATCGCTCCAGCTCGCCGTGGTGTTCCTCAGATTGAGGTTACCTTCGATATCGATGCCAACGGTATCTTGAACGTATCAGCTAAGGATAAGGCTACTGGTAAGGAGCAGAGCATCCGCATCGAGGCTTCATCTGGCTTGAGCGAGGATGAGATCAACCGCATGAAGGCTGAGGCAGAGCAGAACGCTGCTGCTGATAAGGCTGAGCGCGAGAAGATTGACAAGATGAACCAGGCTGACAGCATGATCTTCACCACCGAGAACTTCCTGAAGGATAACGGTGATAAGATTCCAGCTGACAAGAAGCCAGGTATCGAGCAGGCTTTGCAGCAGTTGAAGGATGCTCACAAGGCAGGTGATGTTGCAGCTATCGATTCAGCTATGAACAACTTGAACACCGTAATGCAGGCTGCTTCTCAGCAGATGTATCAGGGCGGCCAGCAGGCAGGTCCTCAGGGTGCTCAGGGCGGTCAGCAGGCACAGGGCGGCAATGATGGCGCTCAGGATGTACAAGACGCTGACTTCGAAGAAGTTAAGTAATAACTAATATTATAATAAAGGCGTACAATGCTCAGAAATGAGTTTTGTACGCCTTTTTTGTTTCATTATGATTTTTTATATCCCAATAGTTTGCTAATTCGCTGAAAATTATGTATATTTGCAAATTAAGGGAGAAATAACGTCGCCCGAAAGAGATAGACAGTTTAGGGTAAATATAAAAGAAAGGAGAACGAGATATGGCAAAGAAGAGACCACAGGTAGCTCTGATTTATGATTTCGACGGGACGCTCTCGCCGGGCAATATGCAGGAGTTTGGATTCATACAGGCAACCGGTAAGACAAAAGACGAGTTCTGGGAGAAAAACAGAAAGTTTGCAGAAGGTAAGGATGCCAATGGTATCTTGACCTATATGTATCTGATGCTCGACGAAGCCAAGAAGAACAATATCTCGCTCACCCGGGAATCTTTTCAGAAATTCGGCAAGGATGTAGAACTGTTCCGCGGCGTAAGACAATGGTTCTCGCTCGTGAATGAATATGGCAACAGCATCGGACTGGACGTAAAGCACTACATCAACTCCTCGGGATTGAAGGAGATGATAGAGGGCACACCTATCGCCCACGAATTTGAGAATATTTATGCCTGCTCCTTTCTCTACGACAAGGAGGGAATCGCCTATTGGCCTGCCGTAGCCGTAGACTATACTACCAAGACGCAATTTCTCTTCAAAATCAACAAGGGCATCAAACAGGTGAGCGACAACAGAAGAGTGAACCAGTATATCCCTGACGAAAAGCGCCCTATCCCTTTTCCCCGAATGATATACTTCGGAGATGGAGAAACCGATGTGCCTTGCATGAAGATGGTTAAGGAACATGGCGGCCACTCGATTGCTGTATATGATAACGAGGATAAACAGAAAACTGCCTGCCAGCTTGTCAAGGAGGGACGGGTAAACTTCATGTGCTCTGCCAACTACTGCAAAGGAAGCGTGATGAATATCATCGTAAAGAGAATATTGGATAAAATCAAAGCCGACTTTGAATTCGACCGTCTGATAGAGTTGAACCAGAAGAAGGCATGGAAGTGATTTAAAGGTAAAAAAGTAAAAAGGTAAAAGGGTAAAAAGGTAAAAGGGTAAAAAAGGGCAAGAAAGTAAAGGGAGAAAGGGATTCTTTTGTGAATTCCTTGAAACTTTTCTTGGTTTTGTCGAGGATTATGCTTAATTTTGCACGCAAAAATAATAATATCAAATCATATTAATGGGAAGAAACAAATACTCAGCAGGAGAAATCAAGGAAATCGGCAAGTTGCTGCGCCTCAAGAACGCAGGCAACCGTTTACAACAGAAAATGATACGCCACGACCTTCGTGTGGATTATGAATTCAATATCTCTGACTTCAATGAGCCTGGCAAGGCTTTCGGAGAAGAGGAGTTGCAGGCAGCCATCAAGCGTGGCGCCATTCAGATTCTCGACGATGCCACCATCGAGGCTATGAAGGCAAAACGTGCCCGAGACAAGGCTCGCGATGAGGCAGAGAGACAGAAGGAAGCCGTAGCCAGCGGTGAACAGACCGACTGGCAGGAGGCTATGAAGGAGTGGAATGAATATTATAAATAATGTTGAATGTTGAATGTTGAATGTTGAATTGCCTAACGGACTCAATGGCGCTAGCCTAATTCAACATTCAACA
>JAJWAL010000100.1:0-11388 GCA_021618535.1 Segatella copri
GTTAATCTCGGGAAAAGTCTTGGTTGATTATAGGATAAAATGTTCTTTAACCCTATTGAAATCTCCGTTCATAGACGTTGAACCGCGGTTCAGCGTCTATGAATGGCGGTTCATCGACGTTGAACGGACATTCAACGTCTATGAACGGAGATTTTATCTAGGTATAAATGTTTCTTTTCTTAGTTGAAAGAACTGTTTTAGTAGGTTAAAATCCTTGTTTTACCCCTCTTCTTGCTCTCATTCATTCGTTTTCTTGCTCTCATTCACCCGTTTTGTGAGGGTGTGTCATAAGCTTCTTAGGATATAGATAAGGCACGGATTACCTCTCTGTGCCGTCTTGACTCCTTGTTGGGAGTATCCAGACAAAAAGAAGGGCTGGACTTTCTCACGAAAACCCAACCCTTCTTTGTAAAACTGCTCACTGCTGTCCCGTTTAGAAATCATCGGGCTTAAAAAGGCTAGGATACCAAATGAGTGCAAAGGTACAAAATCAAATCGAACACACAATTTCTAGAACATAAAATATTGGATATTAATAACTTATATAATAATCGTCCAGACTTAACGGGACACTAGTGCAGATTTGAGTGAAGCTAAGGATCAAGAAATCCACAGCTGGCTTGAGTGCCTGCTGTGGATTCTCTGGTTTATATTAAAGTGTAGGATTCTAACTCCTTATGGAACGTATATCAGGCGGATTGGCATCGCCTTGTAACGGCCAGTGTTCGAGCCATCATATCCCTGAGCAAAACGGGTATTTGTGATAGTCTTTATCTTATTATAGATATCCAGATAAAGATACCAGAAGCCATATTCATTACTATCTGTACTGAAGCCCTGATAGCCCGACAACAAAGACTTGCTCCACAGATTTGCATGAAATTCATCCTTGAAGCTGTTGCTCTCGTAATATCCGCTGATTGGGATATAGATGTAATTCTTCTGCGAAGAACTTGTCGGGATGCGAATACAATTATACGGTTCACCTGTAGATGTTTCCAACAGATCTACTGAGGCTTTATTCGCAATAGCCTCTAGCTCGTTGCCCTTTGGAACTCTAAAATTGCCGATTACATACTTGTCGATATAGGCGTTACTGTTTTTATCATTTGATATCTTGAAATATCCACCTATAGAACTTTTATCATTGGCAATATTGGCAGAACCTGGCGAATAGAAATCGCTGTTGGAAGCTCCCAGATTGCGGTCTAACATATAGTATGTCTTGTCCGTACTAGAAGTACCATCTTCAGATGGTTCTGTTACATTAACCTTCACAACTTCGTAATAGAACCAACCCTTCTTGGGTTCACCTAGCTGGTGTTCATTTGCTGCAGATTCTGTTATTTCACTAAATACACCCGTATGATAGATAGGATACGTGATGGTAATCGGATGAGCAGCATCTTCAGTATTCTCGATGACAAAACCTTCTTTGTCTGTCCACAAATCGTAGTTATTGGTGCTGTTGTCCAATGTCACTTTATAATAGTTATTGCCTTTGTAAACTTCATCTGAATAACTGATTTTGTTAGATTTCTTCACGAATTGGTCACCAGTTTTCTTTGGAATCAGATAATAGATTTTATTATCTCCTACGCAAAAGTGCAAGCCCTGGTTTCTGGTCTTTTCCTGATTATCGACCTTATTCTCGCTAGGTTTAACACCATGCATTTCTGAATCAAGCCAAGCAAAGTAATTATCATGAATAGTACCATTGTAATTCATGACAACCTGTCGATCATCAGCACGTTTAAAGTCGTAACCTTCCTGATGAATCAAGATGGTTCTTTTCAAGTCACCGGAAGTGATGGTAATCGTACCTTCACGAGGCTCCTCCGATTTGTTGTTTGCAGTCAATGTGAGGTTGAGAACAAACTTGGTTCCTTTTGGTGCCGATTCATCAGGACTTGTTGGTGTTGTGGTGGACTTGCTATTTTCTGTACATTCAGTTATCCACGATTTTGCATCGTTGCTGATTTCCACCTTATAGAGTTTGCCATCTTTTGCATCATCTTCTTTAAGGTTTGTAACCAAAGTGATAGGAACTATGATAGGATCTTTTCCATTTGTAGCAGCAACAGTCTGTGTACCACAAACACCCAGTTCGTAATCTTTGCAGGCAATCATATCTACAATCTGTGGGTTATCATCTACCACGGTTACCTTTAGACGATTCTCTGGCTGAGCCATTAATGCTTCTGCTTCAGTAGCGTAGCCTGCATCGTTTACAGAAATAACCTTCACGATATAGTTGTGGTTACGTACCAATGCATATTGTGCAGTTTTGGCATCATCTTTATAGAGGGCTACTTTATAGAAGCCTTCTGTACCCTCTGTACCCTCTGTACCCTTATATTTAGCCTTGATAATGATGTCTGCCTTACCTGCAGAAGTTTCATTTACTGCAACTACAGCAGTAGAACCGCCAGCAATATATTTGCTATTCAACTCTGTAGATGTTGCCAAGTCGTCATCCTTAGTAGATTCTTTGTAGCCAGCTGGCGCAATAGATCCTTTGCTGGCAGAATGCCATACATGAAGGTCTGTAATTTCGAAACCGCTAACGCTTGTTTTTACTGTAACTTTAGCACATTGACGGGTAAGTGAAATCTTGCTGTCGTTCATCAGGTCGCTAAGTGTTTTTGCACCCCAACAGATTGGCCTTGATAAATCAGGAGTGATATCTTTCATCGCGTCAAGCTTTGCAGCCTGTGCTTCTGTCAAGTCAGGAACGTTGGCAACCAAATGTACCGTTTCTGTACCTTTAGGAAGGTTCGTTTTGATTTTCCTGTAACCATCTGCATCAGCAGTTGCAGCAGCATAAGCTTCTGTACAATTCTGCTTACCAAGATAATTGTCTGAAGTGCCATAGCATACAAGCCACAGAGAATTAATGCTCTCTGTAGTTTCGTCTCCAGCCCGGGTTGAGATTTCCTGAGGAGTGAAATTAGGTAATTGTATGCTCAGCGTAACTCCCTCGGTAGGGAGTTCGTCCCCACCGAGAGTAATTGCCTCTAAAGAGTCCTTACATGATGCAAGGCTTAAGAGCAATCCTATCCATATCATTAAAGTCTTTATTCTTGTCATCATTATATTTTCTATCTTTACTATTTAGAAACTCCTGACGGTTTGCCTTCATGCCAGCTACCATCGTAATAACCGAATATCTGGTATCCTTTTTTTGCATCGTATGTGCACTTGTAGCTGTCACCATCAAAGAGCATGTGGTAGTTATTTTCACCAATGCTAACCTCTATTGCTTTTTCATATTCGCCCTTAGGAGCTTTGAATTGGAGAACTGTACGTTTCCAGCCATTTCCAACATCTTCGCTTTTTTCCTTGAATTGATCTGGGTTACACTCCAAAGTATACTTATTTAGATTACTGTCCTTCTTTCCAAAATCGATGTACCATCGTGTAATATTATCTTTAGTATATATTACATAATCCACGTTTATAATGGTTGGTTTGTCATCATATACTCGATAATATGGTATACAGGTTGGGTCATAGAGATACCATCCTTCACGATCTTCATAATTGAACAATGGAATACCTGGATCCATATGATGTGGAAAACGGTGCGGAGTACGACCACCATCATTTCCAAAAGCATTATCGCCATTGCCAAATATTACTAGAGTTTGTCCCGGTTTGATTTCCTTCTCTCCTTGCGCATTATTGAAGGTCAAACTACTTTTTTTATTTTTTTCTATATCTTTGTAATACCATCCTGCATTGTTAATGTCACCTGTCAATTTATCTCCAGGGAACTTCTCCGTAAAAACCCAGGTTGGCATATTAGGAGATGAGTTTGTATTCTCGCCTATCTGAGTATAGGCATAGAGATAGTGCTTATCTGAATGAGTTTTTTCATCTCCAGCCCAGTTGTCTTTTTTCCAAAACCAACCATCGTCCCAGTTGAAATTCTTATCACCATTATAGTCTCCTTCCGGAATTGTATATTCTGGTAATTGTCCTTTCATAACAACAACAAGATTTGATTGTGTATCTTTATCTCCACTCCAACTATACACATCATTGATAGCTCGCATGTAGATACGATAAGGACCGAACTCCGGTTTTACTGTAACCGTAACTTCTTGTGATCTATCCTCGTCGCCAGAAATCGGTTTCTTCGGAGAAAGTGTGAAGTTATAAACGGTTGTTGTCTGAGGATCTACAGTTTCCGTTACCTTCATCAGATATTTTCCATCTGCATTAGGAGTATTATCATAACTTATCTCCAGGCGAGAAGGTGCACCACCAACTTGTGCTGTAGAACCGGAAGCTTTTTCTATTAGCGTACCATTGATGTTCTGATATGCCTTCAAGCCACCCAGGTTGGTTTCTACCACAAAGTGTTTCTCTAGAACCTGCTTGTCGTCAGGATCCTTACCCCAATAGATAACTACGTTCTTTGGGCTCACCTTAAAATAAGGAGTAACATCATAATGTACTTCAATATACTTCTTGATGTTGTTTGCCTGTAAGTAAACTCTAGCAGTTCCTTCTCTCTTTCCTGTTTTCTTATCCTGTTCGAACTGATCTATTGGTATTTCTGGATTGATACCAAAGATGATATTTTTGCCATCATTTTTTGTTAAGATGATAACCTTCTCATCTTTCTCACCAACAGTCTTGGTGTCAATGCAGCCAAACGTTACATCAGGTTCGCTTGAATTATAAGAGATAGTATCTCCCTTTGTAGAAGTCACATTAGCCTTGGCCTTGTTAACCCATAAAGTAGTATGGTAGAAATCGGCATTGATTTCTACTGTCTTCCAATCGTCCACTTTCACATCGCAGTTAAGATTCATATCGCCATAGCTCTTCAGCTTACCTGTAATTTCATAATAGGTTCCACGAGGGAATGTAGGCGGAGCATCTGATGCGTTCTGCTTATGTCCCAGCTTAATGGTATATTGATTCTTGTTGCTGCTATTAACTATACCGTTAATCTTCAATACCGACTGTTCCTCTGCATTTGAGATATAACGCTCTGGCAGATAGTAAGTACCTTGAAAAAGCCACTGCTTATCGTTCGTAGGTTTCGGTGTACCCTTATCCTTATAAGCATCAGCGATTTTCACAACATCTTCGTTAGCTACATTTTTGTTATCTTCATTGATTTCATATTCACCTTTCTGATAATAACATCCTTTGCTTGCGTCGCCTGTAGGAGTACTCTTATAAAGAGGTGTATCTATGCCTTTAGCATATTCTGGAGTTACATCTGTCTGGGTAAACTTACCATCCCATAATAAATGGGTAGAAGGAGTAAGCTTCTGTGCAGCAATATCTGTTATGCTATAGCTCTTGCCATAAAGATTATCGCTCGCAGTTGGGTCCATAATGAGGTTGAGCTTAACCTTTACGCAAGTAAACTTCAGGTTAGCTGCTACCTCGGTATATTTATCACCACTTTTTTCTATTTTTGTATTGATGATATTACCGTTTACATCCTTTGGCTCGTAAATCATCGGGATGTTTGTAGAAACTGGCATTCCCGGTTCTGTTCCAACGCCATAACTCAGTACTATTTTTTTGAGTTCATCTTCTGTTTTGATAGTCTTACCACTCAACACCTTGTTCATGTTGGCAACCACATAGATATGATACTTTCCCGGAGTAATATTCAACTGATAGTTAGCTACATGCTGCTCTACCATCATTGTAGCCAGTGGGGCAGGGAGCGTCTCTACCAGGAGCTTGCCTTCATTTCCTGTAGGGAAAGCATAGAGGGTCAGGTCGTTGATCTGGCATTCATCTACCGTGGCATTATAGGTAGGAAGGCCGGAAGCATCGTCGGTACGGGTACCGCGGCTGCTGAGCACGGTTGGCACGAGTACATGTAAGTTGCTTTCTGACGAAATGGGGGCGCGCTCGCCTCCAAGTTCGTCAGAGCAACTTACTGTAACCAACAATATAAACCAACTAACTAAACTTAAAATGAAATCTCGTATTTTCATTGTTTCTAATTTTTAAAGTCAAATACTCTTATGAGCTAAATGCCCGGAAGGGGCTCTGACACCTGAAACGGTTAGAAATCGACACGCTGGATGCGCTTGCTCCAATCCAGGATGGAAATGCTGAGCTGCACATACTTCCACTGGTTGCCCTGGAGGAAGAAGTCGAGCTTGTAGTCGTACTCACGGTCCAGGAATTCCTGTGCTAAATAATGGCGGGCTTCGAAGGCGCCACGGCCTTGAGCCAGACAGTCAGCAAGATTGATGCGTGCCACCTCTTCGCCAGTAGTCTTGTTCGTGATGGTGAGGATGGCGTTCTTGTCGTTTTCTTCTGCCGGATGCCAGATGAGTCGGGAGAACATGAGGGCGGCATGAGCGGTGCGCTCCTTTACATTGCCCTCGGTATCCTTAAACTCAGTGGTCCAGGTGTAGTATGGGGTATATGTCAACTCCTCGTCGGGGAGGAGAGAGTTGTCGTAACTGATATCGCCGTTGGCATTGGTTATCTGATAACTGAAGTCTTCGGCGTGGATGTCGGCAGGGGCATCCAGCTGATGCAGGCTGATGGTGAGCTGCTTGGTATCACGAACCAGACCGATGGTATGGCGTGTAACCTGCAGGTCTTTTACTTCAACCAGTTCGTTGCTGAGTCCTTGCCAGAGTGTATCGAGCGGTTGGCTCTGGTTGTTCACCTTGCCCTGTTCGCGGTCGAGTCGTGCATGGAGGGCGGTGATGTTGTCACCCTGCTGTGGCAGAGCTATATGGAATTTGGCACCTGGCTGCACGAGTGCATCTTCGTATTTCTTTTGGAAGGCGAAGGTTGCGAATCGGTATTTGCCCGGTTCCAGATTGATTCGCATGGCATAGTTAGGGTCCTTGAGCGGCTGTGATGTCGCATCGTTATAGGCATCATGGTGAGCAATGAAGTTGCCCTGCTCGTCGTATACGAATACGCTGAGTCCGCCCACATGATCATTGAACATGTCGGCACGCTGCACGTTGTAGTCGTACTTGAACTGCAAGTCAACACCCATGTCACAAGGAGGCAGGTCGTCGTGCATCAAGTCGTTGCAGCTGCTGAGCAAACTGCCCGCCATGATGAATCCCCATCCCATGCATATATTCTTGATCCAACTGTTAAACTTCTTGTTTGCCATGATGCTTATCTGTTTTATGAAAAAGTAAAGTGTATAAATTGATTCTTATTCTTCCGATATAGCCAGCAGCTCCTTAGCGCTAGAGCGGCTGAGCTATATATAATAATGTGAAACGGATTACAGATCGACCTTCTGAGAACGCTTAGCCCACTTGAGGATCTTCACGCTAACCTTGATGTAGTTGTCATTCTCATCATCTGGAGTTTCAGGCTTAACCTCAGGAACGCTAGGATAACCAGGACCGCTAACGCTATTTACAGTCAACTCATACCAGTTGTTGCGGAGCACACCATAACGACCCAAGAATGACAGATTATCAGTGCCGTAAGACATACTAGAATCCCACTTAGTCAAGGCATCACCGAAGTGCTTGATACGGGCAACGTAGTAAGACTCACCATCTGCGTATGTGCTAATACCAACCTTTTTATCCCTGTTGAGACCCAACTGGGTATTAATGGCGGTGATATTTTCAGGTGTAATAGTTGCACCAGTTACGCTGATATTAGCTGCTTCTATATAATGAGTACCTGCTGCAGTGATATCATTTCCTTCAGCATTCAAAGTGACAGTGGTTTTTCCTGCTGCGCCTGAGACAACACTAGCAACAGCAGCTTCGATTTCTTGCTTAAGATCGGCTTCTCTCCAAATAGCAGTGTTCTTACCAATCTTGTAGAATGTTTTTTCTCCTTCATGTAAACTTGCTGGCTTATATGTAGCTTTGAAAATAACACGAGTAGTCTGCCCCTGCATCATATTGTCAAGATTGAATGTATTCTCAAGACAGTACAATGAGGTAGTAGGCTCTGCTTTTACGTCTGTATTTGCTGTAACATAGTTGAACTCTTTTTCACGAGCAGTCTTGCCAGCCTCTCCGAGGGTGCATAAACTATTGTCGTTGTAGTTAGGGTCTATACCCCAATATACACGCTTTGCAAGAGTTGCTGTATTGTTATCTACGAAACGCTGAGTGTTAGCGCCGTTGATTGAAGATGAAGTAGTGGCATTGTTATTCCAAATTTCAGTGTAGTCTTCGTTCAATCCATCAACATTGTGGATAGGGTAGGCCTTCTTGTTGGTAACATCCAAAGCCCATTTAGAGATAGTAACCTTATCACCCTGATATGTGTCACTAGTAACCGTCTTTTCTGTTGTTGTACCTGTACCTAAGGTAACCTTTGCAAGACCACGCTCTACATAGATATCTGTTGCTGGATTCTTGGCAGCCTCTTCCTCTGTAGGGTAAATCTTACCACTCACAATAGGAACTAAAGTAGTAACATTATTATTCTCGAACAGAGGAGCATTTGCCATATAGAAGCCATTCTCGGGAGTTGCAAATTTATTCGTAACTTTTTCTGTGTTCCACTTAGAGAACTTTTCACCATCTGTAGGCAAAGTAACCTTGGCATTAGCAACAGTACCATTGTTCAAGAGCACCAATGCGAAGAATTTATCAGTTCTATTCACCTTGTCCAGCTTGGCTGTAATTTTAGCATGAGTGGTTACACCTGGCTCATTTTTATCTTTCCATGGTGCCATTGAACCCAACTCTGCACACTCAACGAAAGTATAATCACCTTCTTTAGTTGCCTCCCCCCCCTTCTTAAAGATGAGTAAGGTTGCATCATTTACCTTGTACTCATTGGCATCACCATTCTCGAATGTAAGGTCGTCATCTGCACGTGTTCCGCTTGTTGTAGGCAAGTTGATAGAGAAAGTTGCATAACCAACACCTGCTTCGTTAGTACCAGTACCTGGACCTGCGGTTCCCAGGTCCTCATTGCTTGAACAGCTTGCTGTCATAGCTGCGATGACAGCCAAGCCAAAATAATGTTTAATCTTCATAATTTTTAAAAGTTAAGCTTGTATATAATCGTTATTCTCTAATTTTCTGTTATTCCAATTCCTTTATCTGCTTGAAGACATCTCTTACACGCTCTGCCTCTTTCGAGTTGCCTGCCTTGGCAAGATGCTTTTCGGCAGAAGTAAGATCACCTTTCTGCAAATCGGTGCAGGCGGCATTGAGATTCGCTATCTCATCATCTGGGAAGAGGCGGACGGCGATGTCGAATACCTCGTTAAACTCTGGCGAACCCGGCTCGTAAGTCTGTGCCACCAGGAACATCTCCTGCAGAGAAAGCTGCTGTGGTTTGGTCTTCAATATCTCCTTGGCCTCTTCGATGCTGAACGGACGAACCGTGTAAGTTACTGTATAGTCGCTATGACGGAGACGAGGATAGATATGATCCAGAATGTAGCGGTAACTTGCCGGATGGAGCTTTCTGATCTTCAGGTCCTTATCGTCGGGAGCCAGCGAGGAGTTAGCTATCTCGAGAATTGCTTCCTTATCAGCCAGATGACTAGCCTGAATCTTCTTCTTGAATCCTTCCCAGTCTTCCGGTGTAGCCTGATAGGTAAAGAGCTTGCTGTTTAAGGTGTAGAGGCTGCTCACATATTTGCGGAGGGCAGCTGCACGCTCGTTGGCAAGGCGCTTGTTGTTGGCATACGAACCATCAGGCGAAGCAAAACCATGGATATCAATATCTGTGATTTCAACGTTCTTATCGTTCTTCACCAGGTCGATGGTGGAAGTAATCTTCTTCAGCTCAGTAGCATTCTCACGGAAGTTGGCTAGAATATAACTCTTGTTAACCACAAAGCTGAGATAAGCTTCACCCTTTTCGGCTCTCACCTTCTTGGCTTCCGCCTTCGGCTGCACGAAGAAATCCTTCGTAATCTTCGGTGTACGGTCGATATCCGCAATCGGCGTATTGTCCTGTTCTATCAGGTTGCCGCATCCGCAGAGATCTTCCTTTACCGAGAGTTTGAACTTCTTCATCCATTTCTGATAAGGAACAGACTGGGCGAAGTAAACCTGCTGACTGGTCTTGTTCTTGCGGGTAAGAACCTGTGCCTGCGGATTCTTCTTGCTGTCGGCAAGTCGGCGGTATCTTACAGCCTGGTTTCTACCCTGGATGATGATAGGGTTGAGAGCGATAGAATCAGTTCCTACCATTACCGGTGTAAAAACAATCTGCTGTTCTGATTTCATCTTCAAATCGTTCAGATTCATACGGAAGGCAACGTCCATCCGGTTGCCGTTCTTGCGTGCTAAAACACTTTCTACCTGAACCTTACCCCCTGCCAGCTGTTGAGCCTGAGCAGGCATGATGCCCTGAGAGAAGAGCATGCAGAGGGGCGAAATGACCGCATAAAGCTTCATCTTATCCATATTATGATTTCCCTAAAATTTTTTGTATTCTGTCTAGTTATTACGTGTTTATATTGTCAGTTTAAAACCACAGTTAAGTTAAATTCTTAGAACACGTATATGAGAGATAGTGCGGCTTTTGTAGGGCCCACATAGTTGCGGTGGTCTTTGTCGAGACATTTTTCGCATCGTCCGTAAAGCTTGTAAGGACTGTAGGCATATCCCAAACCGATAGACCCTTCGAAATTGAGGTGCTTATTGAGCAACCACTGATAGCCGTAGGTGAGGCCTCCACCAACATACCAGCCTTCATAGTGCCTGCCCTCCAGAGTTTTCGGCAGGATGCCGAAGGGCATGTCAATGTTTTTAATGTTGTATTCACCGCCTAGGGCATGAATTCCGAAGAAATGGCCTCCAAACTTCTGGCAGGTGTACCATCTGTATTCTGGCATAACATTCCAGAATCTCATCTTCTTGTCGCCCGAGAACTTCCAGGGGTTCAGGGTGCCGAAGAGTTGGAAGGTTGTTTTCTTGCCCGTGCCTATTTCGATGCCGGCGTTGGCAGATGTGGAAGCCCATCCCAGTAAGTTGGTCTTCAGAGCGACCTCCTGCGCTCGCGTTGTTGCCATTGAAAGGATCAGCAGCAGCAACATAGCTGATTTTATGAATGTTTGCTTCATCTTATCTTTACTTTTATATTTGGTTTCGTTTATACTAAACTGAGTCTTCGTTTGCTAGTTGGTATCTTTTTTCGGCTGCAAATTTAAGAGGAAATCCAATACGAAGCAAGAAAAACTTTCAAAAAGGTTACATTTCTTTGTGCAAACGTTTGCACGTTTATGCAACCTGTTTACGCACACACATCATAAAACACATGATTAATAAGTGTAATTTGCACAAATATGCGTAAGGGCAATAAGTTTAATCATTTTAGTCTTTCATTTACTTTGCGTTTTTATCCGTTTAATTTAATACATCTAATTATTCTTAAAAAAACTTGATAACCCATCTTATAATAAAGTAAATTATGTATTTTTGCATATCA
>JAJWAL010000015.1:0-32393 GCA_021618535.1 Segatella copri
CTCTGTCTGAGCGTTAACACCAACTGCCATCAATGCGGCAGCAATCAAAGTAAATAACTTTTTCATAAGCTTTACAATTTGTTATTAAGTTAATAAAATCCAGTTATAAAATTGAGAAATTCTCAAATCTGATGGCAAAAGTAACAGAAAAGGCTGAAAAAGACTTTGCGGGGTGTAACAAATACTTTGTGAGAAGTACCAAATAGGTTTGATAGCCAACATTATAATGAAAATGATACAACATCAAACCTATTTGTAAGCGTCTCATTTGTTATATGTTAAATATCAATTACTGAATTATCTTTTTCTGATAACATTGCCTTTATAGTTATGTTTATCGCTGCCCAGAAAGGTTGAATGTCTCGCCAAGTTTTGGGCGGATGATGACCCTTCTGTAACTGGTCAGTGCCGGAGTCCCATTGTCTGTCACTTCACAGATTATATGCAGTTCTTTTCCTGCCGCATCCTGGGGGATACGTAGAATGGCATTAGCTTTGTCTGCCTCTCTGATACTTACCGTTGAGGTGTAAGTACCCGCTTCCGGCAATATCCACCAGTGGAATGTCAGTTTATCTTTATCCGGATCCACAGATTTTGAAGCGTTTAATTGGAGTTCCTCTTCTGTTTCTGGTTCAATTATAATCGGGTTCAATCCCTTTTCACCATTTACGATGACTATCGGGTTACGGTTTCCTTTGCCGTATGCAGCCCAATCCATACGTGCCATGAAGTTGGCGAATATTGCGGGATAGAAGTATTTCTCATATTTCTCCGATATGCATCTGACTGCCGGATCTGCATTTGTGTAGCATGTTGTCAGACTGTCTGGTGACAGTCCCCATCGGAAATAGCCACCCCAACCTGCCTGGCTACATACGGTCGGATCGTTTAATCCATTTGGGGTTACATGTAGGAAAGAAGGAGTGTCGCCTTCCACTCCGTATTTGTTTTTCGGATATATTTTCCCTAGATTCCCGTGATTTTGTATATGAGTTGCGTATTCGTTCCAATTCTGGCTTCCTATGGCGTTCTGCACGATCCAGGCGCTGTCGTCCCAGAAAAAGCGGATATCCTTGCCGCAAGTCTTGCGGATCCATTGATGAGAACTGAAGGCATAATCCACAGGGGGACCTCCGCATACATCTTGGTCTGTAATTGTATAAACACACAACTTATTCAGAAACTTTTTAAACACCTGAGCAGCAAAAAGTTCTTGAACAAGTCAAGCGGCAGAGCCGAGCGGCCCAGGATTTTGCCATGTCGAAGAATTCACTTATCTTAGTGTTGCAAAAACAAACAAGAGAATCCAACGATAGCACAGCTTCCATGCATAGTCTCCTCAGCGCGGGATACGTACAGGAAGTTAAGGAGAGTGCATCATAATGGGCAATGCACCCTCCTTGTCATCAGGAAGTTATCATTTGAACTTTCATTCGTCGAATGTGATATTGTTTCCTTTCAGGACAAAACAGAGGTCCATTGTGCCTGTCATATTCTTTTGAAGTTGGGATTCTATGAGTTTCATTTGCAGGGTACCGACTTTGATTGAAGCTATGACTTCTCCGTCCGGCCTATCCCGGCGGACTTCTATGATTCCGTTTCCGGATGCCTTAATTTCCAGACTGGAAGGTACTTTGTTGAATTCCACACCTCTGACAGCAATGATGCCAGTCCTGTTGGGAACGGTAACGGCATACATGTCCCCGATGCTTTTTCCATTTGTGAACTTGACGCCTTGTGTGGCTGCTGTGGTTTCGGCCTGCTGGATGATGAACGGATTCATAGGCTGTATCTGTTTTACGCCTTTCAGAGTCTGATTACCCATGTGGATATTCACAGTATTCTCGTCAACTTGTATTTCATCGACACAAACATTACGAAAACCAGCTGTTGTATTGAAACTATGTTGCAAACTCATTGTGTGATAGAATACATACCATTTCCCGCGGAATTTGTGTAGATGTGTATGATTGTTGCTGTAGTCAAATCCATAATCTCCAGGGTTTTTCATATAGTTGTGCTGGTATTTCCAACTTTTGGTTACCAGCGGAGTTTTGCTAGTCATGTAACTCATGCAACAGGTGGTTGGTTTCTCTGTCGGGAGAGGCCAGTCGCTAAAATCTTGCCAATCTATGTTATAAGTATAAACGTATGTGCCGTTGATGTAGTTTAATTCGTTAGCTTCGAAATGATGGGGAGCCCTGATGGGCTTTATCGGGCCATCCACACTAATCATGTCTTTTCCCAAACGCATAATGCGAGCACATCCTCCGCCTACTGTCAGCCAACCTTTTCCTTTGTCATCGATGACTACACCCGGATCGAAAGCGGCTTTGCATTCTCCTGCTATGCCGGGAGTGTTTGTGTCTACCAAACTATGATTCAGCGGGCTTGACCACGGTCCTATGGGGGATGTGGATGTCAGCACTGCGGTTCCACCCCCGCTATTGGAGAAATAGAGGTAGAAGTGAGTCTTGCCGTCCGCTTCCTCACGTTTTGCGATCGACGGTGCCCATGATGTTTGTATCCATGGGGCGATGCTGTCTGTTTTAATAATTCCGTGATAGGTCCAGTTTGTCATGTCATCGGAAGACATCATCACCAGAGATTTGATGTATTCGTAGGAGTTTTTTCCGTAACCGCCTATTGAATCATATTGTTGCTGATCGTTTGTTGCGTACACATAAATTCTGCCATTATATTCTACTGCAGTTGGATCCGCTGTAAACATAAAATCCAGCAGGGGATTTCCATCTCCTGTGGTGAGTTTAGGGGAAACGTCCGGCATGGTTACATAAGGCACGGAATCATTTTGCAGGGACGGTTTTTCTCTGCCCCACGCATTTTGCTGATGAGATATCATACATGCAGCAATGGCCATTGATAAAATGGGGGTCTGGATATTTTTCTTTTTCATTCGTATATGATTAAATTGTTTATTCGTTGCAAAATTACAAGAATAATCCGACATAGGCTTTGCGCCATATATCAAATACTTTATCAAACGTATCAAAATGCACTGGGAGGGCAGGTTTGTTACCTGCCCTCCCAGTACTGAATGATTACAAGCGTAGGGCTTGATGCCTACAAGTGACGTAAGTAATAGTAAGAAGAATGCCTTCCGCATATCTTTTGGCGGTCGCCAAAAGATATGCGATTCTAGGACTTGCAATCATTAGGAACAGGAGTTAAAGGCATTAGCTTCTGGAACAACAATCATCAACTCCTAGGGCTACAAGCAACAGATACTAGATTAAGAATTTTCACAACCCATAACATTGGGTATAAACTAAAGTTACATGGCACCCTATTAACAAGGCAAAAATAGCTCAAAAATGTCCCTAATCCAAAAAATCAGTACGAATTTTTGGATTATAATCCAAAAAAAACAGTGTTATTTTTTGGATTAGCGAATATTTTCATTACCTTTGCAAAAAATTTAAACATAAGAATAAAATGATAAGAAGGAAACTACAAGAAACGATAGAGGCCAGAATGTTTGGTGGTAAAGCTATTATTATAATAGGTGCCAGACAAGTAGGAAAAAGTACGCTTTTCAAAATGATACTTGAAAAACGTACGGAACCTATATTGCAATTAAACTGTGATGAGCCAGAAGTAAAAGAAATGCTATCCCAGGTGAATAGCCAAGAACTAAAATTGCTCATTGGCAAACACAAGATTGTCATGATAGACGAGGCACAAAGAGTAGAAAACATAGGGCTAACCCTAAAATTGATTACCGACAACTTCCCTGAAGTACAATTACTGGTAACAGGCTCTTCCTCATTTGAATTACAAAACAAGCTCAATGAGCCACTGACCGGCAGAAAGTTTGAGTATCATCTCTTTCCATTGTCCACTGGTGAATTACTCGAATCTCAAGGCTTACTTACAGTAAAGCAAACACTAGAGAATCGCCTCATCTATGGCTCATACCCAGATGTCATCAATCATACAAAAGATGCAAAAGACATCTTGTACAATCTGTCCAATAGTTATCTCTATAAGGACTTGCTCACCTTAGAGAGTATACGCCGACCTGCATTGCTTAGCAAGCTACTCACTGCTTTAGCACTGCAAGTTACTAGCGAAGTTTCATACAATGAGCTGGCACAGACAGTAGGTACGGACAGCAAAACCGTGGAAAAATATGTAGACTTGCTAGAAAAATGCTATATCATCTTCAAGCTAAATGGTTTTAGCAGAAACCTGCGCACAGAACTGAAACGAGCCAAGAAGTTTTACTTTTACGACAATGGTATCCGAAATGCCATATTGCAAAACTTTGCGCCTTTGGCCCTTCGACAAGATGTTGGTGCCTTGTGGGAGAACTTCGTTATCAGCGAAAGAATAAAAGCTAACCAGTATGAAGGAAGATATGTAAACAGCTATTTCTGGCGAACCAACCAACAGCAAGAGATAGACTACATCGAGGAAAGCGACGGACAGTTTACTCTCTTCGAAATGAAATGGAATCCAAAGAGAGCAAATACTCAGTTTCCTGCTTCCTTCCTAAACACATACGATGTGAAGGATAAAACGATCATCACTCCCGAAAATTGGCTAGAGCACCTATAAGAAACAAAAAAGTCCTTTCACCTTTCATCTATCTGAAATGCAAGAAGATAGATGAAAGGTGAAAGGACATCTAAACAACAAAACTATTTTTATTTTATCACAAAACCTAACTACTTCATCACAATTTTTCTACCCTTGTGAATAAAGATTCCGCTTGTAGGATGGCCTAATACATCACGTCCTTCTCTGGGAAGCCAAATTAAAGATTTTGGCACGAAAACGCACTTTTTCTCGAAAAAAAAGTGAGAAAAAGTGCGTTTTCGTGCCATTTTAAGGAAAGTATAGTAAACAGCGAAGTCACACTAGACAATCTCTTTCAAGAATGACACATAGGAGAAAGAGAATATTATCATCATTAAAAAAATGCAAAAAGGTTGACCGTGTCATCACAACACAACCGACCTTTATATTTCTTTACTTACATAGGAATTTTTCAACCATAGTCAACAGTTGTTTCTCTGTAAGATTAGCGATTCCGAGACTCTCTATAAGGGAAAACTCATTCTTGTTTTTGCTTATCACAAACTTCTTTTCCCTGCCATCTATCTTTGCACATAAATGAAAGTTGCCCTTGTAGGCTTGCTCTATATGTACATCAGTCACTTGATGACCATTAATCTCTACAGATAACGTCGGTTTATCATCTTCATACTCACCCCATTCTTTCAGATGAGAAAGGATGGTAGCCTCCACTCTGCCTATCCATTTTTCATCCACTGCATATTTTACAGCCACAGTCCTAAATTGCAACAAAGCATTCTTTACATCACCTATAATACTCTCTGGCTTTCGAATACCATTATCGAATGCAAATTGCAAGACATCCTCTTTTGAAATATTACGCAGTTTGGACCTGATAAACATACAGTGGTCTTGATTGGGCTGCACTCCACCCATATTGAGGATATAGGTAAGATCATAAGCAGGTGATAACCGCCAATTACCCATCCTATCCATCATGAAGGAGAAGTTTTTGTTGTGATCATCAGTATTGTTTGCCAGCACGTTGAATATCATTCTTCTATAAACCTCTTCACAATCAGCCTCTGGCAAATGGAGCGACCTGCAAACAGAAATAAGTTGCTCATAACTATTTGCCTCAGGATACATAGCCGCCAAAGTTTGAGTATGAAGCTTCTTCCCATCTTTTCTATCAAATCTCTGCGTCATGAAGTGCTTGCTGCCATCAACCGTCAAGAGTTCAGAATGCATCATATTGATGCCAGCCTTGATGGCAAGATCGTAGTATGTCATTTCTAGTTCGGCAGAGTTGAAATCAGCATTTCCAAACTTCAACAAGTAGTAATCATATCCATCAAGATCCGAGATTTGTCCACTTCTTATCTCACCATCAGCCGAATTGATAGCAATAACAGCCTTAGGCTGCCTGCCACCAGCAGAAGTTCCCACAGTCAAGAGCGACTGCATGGTAAGAGATTCCTCTGGTAAAATCTGAGCCTCCTCTCGTTCAGTAAATATGCGTTCAGCAAGTGCAACCAAGGAATTGACATCAATCCTCTCTGATTTCTTACTCCTCTCATACTCTGGGACAAACTCCAAAGCACCCATTCCTCTTCTACCGATAAATGACAACTTATCAAGAGGAGAAATTTCCGTATTGGAGAGATGATTCTGCTGTCTCCAAAGATCAAACAACTGATTGCCCCAAGAATCAGGCAATGAGTCAGCCAGGAAAGCAGGAAGTTTTTGATAAATTCTCTGTTCCTCTCCCCAAATAGGCATAAGTCCTCTATTGTTGCGTATGGATGCCCATAGAGGAGATATATCAATACCCCTATGCACAAAAGTTGGATTATAAGTAAAGTAGGACATTTGCCTTTTGTCGTCCCACGACAACCTACCAACTTCCTCATCCCACAAGATTACTTTTAAAGTCTTAACCATAAATCATTCGCTATTATCAGTGTCTAATTCTTTGTACCTTTTTATCTCCCTTGGTCATCAAGTAAGGGGATGGTGGCAATTCGGGCATTAAGTTATCAAGCGCATTGATCTGTCCCACCACCTTGAGCAAGAGAATCAATGTAGAAAGTGATATGTTTCTAGCACATCCATTCTCAAACTTGTGGATAGTAGTCATACCAATGCCTGTCAGTTCTGCCACTTCCTTCTGTGTCAAATTGCATCGCATTCTGTATTCCCTAAAGCGATTTCCCAGCAATCTCACCAGTTCCGGAGTAGAATATTCATACAAATCTTTCATATACTTAACTATCATTTAAGTGAACATTAAGCCATAAAATAGCCATTATATATCAGTATAGTGATATTTAAGCGCAAAGATACAAAAAAGAAGTGATACAACCTCAAAAATCAGAATTATTTTTTATTTACTGACTCACATTTAACATATTGCAAGACAAATGTTACAAAGCAAAAAGGTTGACCGTGTCATCACAACACAGCCAACCTTAACGACTAACATCTTTTTTCGGTTAATCTTTGTATGATAAACCTAAAACTAATGTCTTTTAGAGTATTTACTTGGCTTCCTTCCAATATTCTGGAGCACCAAGACCTACAGCGAAACCTGCATAGGTATGCTTGCGAAGATAGTTGAGATCCCAGAGACCAGTAGGCAAACCAGGACGCCAACCTGAATCCTTAGGAGAATCTGTAGCACACCACTGAGTGATACCATACTGCTGAGCAGCAGGAATAATCTCGAAGTACTTCTGGAGAACGAAGGTGTAGAGGTCACGCATTTCCTTGTGTTGTTCCTCAGTCATCTGATCATAAGTTACGTCTTTGCCAGCGGCATCAACATAACCCATGTCAAGTTCAGAAATCTTGCAAAGCTTGCCACTTTTAGCCATCAACTCCAACATCTTGACGATATGATCTTTCTTACTTTTCTGAGTGTTAGGATCAGCATAGCAAGAGATATGCATCTGAGATGCGATACCATCAATCTTGGTCACGCCATCAGCTTCCCAATCATGAATCCACTGAATCAAACTCTTCAACTTGCCATTGTCGTCCCAATCGCTCTCCAAGTTATAATCATTGATGAAGAGTTTCAATTTCTCAGGGTCACCATTATGGGCGGCAAAACTCTTGCGAGCATCAGCCACGGCTAAGCGTACATAGTCGAGGTCACCGAGATAATCCTGCCAGTAGAAGCAGTTCTTCTTGTCGTCAGCAGAAGCTGTAGCAGCATGCTGCAAGTCGTACTTGCCATCTTTATCTTTATCTTCTCCAGAAAGGGCCTCGTTCACAACATCCCAAGATGTAACATAACCATTAGTAGCCTCCATCATACCATCAATCCACTTGCCCATTGCATCAGTAAGACGAGATTTCTTCTCTTCGTCCGTAAGAGGAATAGAATTAGACTTAGTAATCTTGCAAACTCTAACAGAATGAACATCCAAAGTAGCATCAGCTGTCTGAGGCTTAAGAATGATGTCATAATTACCACCTTCTACTTTAGGCATTTCGATTTTTACCGAATGACGACCTGCAGCTACAGGCACTTTGGCTGTAATAGCTTGAGCTGTGCCACCCCAACCATTTTGCATGGTGAGATCTACACCACTTGCATCCTTATCAGAAGTAAGGTCTAAATAAACGACATAGTCACCTTCATCTAATTCATTATCGCCACCTGGCATAACAAAGAATTGAGACCAATCGCCTGTAGGAACAAAGTGGATAGCTCCATTAATAACAGGAGGTGTACAACCCATAGCATAGAATGGGAAATCACCATCAGTATAAGTTTCCTTATGAACCTCGGTCTCGATTTCCATTACCGGAGCCTCAGAATGAGTAACTTTTACCCACTTACAAGAAATGTCTCCTGCAAAATCTCCTGGTTGGAAAACGACAAAAGCTTTTTCTGTTGTTAATCCACTAAATGTTACAGATTGCTCTTTCCACTGTGTAGAAACTGACATTTTCTGGGATGTTGTTGCTCCCCAGTTACCCGTCTGCACATCAATCTGTCCATCTTCTGAAGCCTTGATCATAGCTGTTACCTTATATTCTCTCTTGGCATCAACATCTACAGGATAATTGTCAACTACAAAATACTGATACCATTTTCCAGGATATTTGCTAATCAAAATTCCATCTTTGATTTCAGGAGTATAGTCCATTACATAAAAAGGGAAACTATTCATGGCAGAAAAGTCGGTATAAGCATCTACCTTATCAACTTTCTGACTAGGGGCTACCTGAATTTCCTTATCTGCAATAAGTTTACTAAGATACTTCTTGTTCTGCTGAGAATGCCAAGCAAGCGTATGACCATAGATGGTCAAACCTGCATCCTGTGCATTTGTAACGAAATCCTTAACAGTATTAAAGTCAAAGGTTCCATCATTTTTTACACAAGAAGCATACTTCATGGCGTTGCCTGCTGTCATCTCCTCGAAGTTGCTACCAGCCAAGCAATATACAAGCTCCTGTTTGTTGAAGTCGGGCGCAGCCAGTGCAATACCCAACTTAAAGTCGGGATTGCACTTGCCAGAAGCCTTCATGTCTTCGACATATTTCTTCAAAGGCTCATAGTTGTTAAGATACTGATATTCCTTCAAGTTCTTGGTCATATCAGTTCTGTACTCCGAGAACTTGTCATCAGCACATGATGACAAAGCCAAGAGAGCTACCAAGCCTAAACCAAAATTAATATTTTTCAATTTCATAATAATCTACCTATTATTAGATGATACTTAATTGATAATTACCGCAGCTTACTTTACGATATACTGAGTATCGAAAGTTACCACGCCATTGGTATTACCACGAGTTTGAGCTACAAACTGGTCGGTTGTCTCTACCTTGACAGCACCGAAGTCTACGGTATACTGGAGAGTCAGGATGTCACGATCCTTGTTGCCCCAAGCCAGCTTAGCGCCCTTCTCCACAAACTTACCTGTACCTGTAGCAGTTACGCCCTTTGTCTCGGAAGAAACAGTGCAAGTACCATCGTTAGCAAAGGTAAGCTTCAAGTTGCAAGTATAAGACTTGAGGATATCCTTACCCTCAGCATCCTTGCCCACAACTCTCTTGACTGTGAGAGGATAGATAGCCTCTGTAAGGCTCTTGGTAGTAATCTGGCAAACCTCGTCCTTCTCAATAGTTGCACCCGCACGCTTCTCCTCTGTGGTCTGACCATTCTCTGTAATCTTATCTGTACCACGGCGCAGATAGAATCCAGCCCAAGGGTTCATGTATTTCACACAATAGAGCACATAGTTCTGAGGCAATATCTTCCACGCATCGCTATTGGTCAGCGCAGGAGTTTCACCCTCCTGGAAAGGAGTACCCGTCAAGATCTTGCCAGCACCCTTCTGATCTTTGATAATCAGAGGGATGACATAAGTATTCTTTACAGAGGCAGGATCAGCGAAGAAAGCATCGTTGAGCTTCACCTGTAATCTTCCCTGCAAGTTGCCACCATAAGAGATGGTGTTACCTGCCAAGGTGTAATACTCTGCAGGCATAGGCCTTACAGGAGATACGCCATCAGAGAAATAGAGGTTGTCACAAAGCGAATTATCTACAGCCACATCCAGTGTGATGTCCTTACCATTGTAAGCACCACCCATGGTAGACACGATGTTGAAAATATGCTCGTTGTCCTTGGTATTGTCACGAGTCTCGTCATTGCCCAACACCAATATACGCTCCACGTTTTGGCGGGCGAAGTAGACTGATGTGCCACCCTCGTAGTCGTCAAACTCAGGCGTGCCGTTCTCACAAGAGCCGAAAGTCAGAGCCAAGGCTCCGAGTGCAGCCATTGAGAAATATTTATTCATCTTCATAGTTTTCATCATTATAAAATGTTAGTCGTTTGTAATTTCCATCCTGCATTCTGCTTCAGCTGATCCCACTTGAGGATTTCAGTCTGTGGCACAGGACCGTAATACATATAGTCGTCGTATTTTCTTTCCTCTACTGTGATATCCTTGAACTGTGGAATACCAGCCTCTGTAGAAATCTCCACGCCATGAACAGCCTCATTGATAGGAGCCTTCCAGCGGCGGAGGTCATTGAAGCGTTTGTTCTCGAAGCAGAGCTCAATACGACGCTCATTGCGAATCAACTCACGCATTTTAACCTGGTCGTTAGCGCACTCATCAAGATAAGAATCATCTGTGATGCCTGCACGATGACGGATAGCCTTGATCACATCGTATGCAGAATAAGCATGTGTGCCATTGCCCTTAGGTCCCCAAGCCTCATTGGCAGCCTCAGCATAATCCAAGAAGATCTCGGTATAGCGGATATACACAGGATAGTGATACTGTGCGTTCTTGGCATTTGGATTAGGATTACAATCCTCACGAAGAAGCTTCTTCATATAGTAGCCAGTACGCGTAGAGTTACCTATCTTATTCAGTCCATTGTCATTGTTGGCAGTGGTGATGTCGGTATTGATGGTTGCACCCTTATACTTGCAGCCATTATAGATAATGTAGAGATCCAAGCGTGGGTCACGCTTACTATAAGGATCCAAGTCATCATAGTCACTGCGCTCATCTGTGATAGGATAACCATTGGCTGCAGGGAAAGCATCTACCAAATTCTGAGTAGGATTGATACGTCCCTTACCATAGAGAGATGGAGGGAAGTTATCAGCCTCCTGGTTCAAACCGAGGTCCCAATCATCTGCACCATTAGTCTTATTACCACGCCAGATGATTTCCTTAGGGCATGCACCAGACTGCAAATTATTAATCTCATTAGTCTGAGCATACCAAGAATTACCTGTTTCAGACAAGCCGCTTACGCCACCTATCAAATCGAGCAAGCTGGCTGCATCATCAGCAGCACGCTTATAATCCACATTGGTACCCTTATTAAAAGCAGGGCTGGCAGCAAGGAGAGAAACCTGTGCACGGATAGCCTTGGCGATACGACCGCTCACACGACCACGCATCAGAGAACCCAATACACGGTTATAGTCCTGATAGTTGTTCACACCCATAGCAGTGTATTTTTCTGGCACAGGATCTGACTTAGTCAAATCATTGTAGTCCAAAGGCAGCAACTGCTCAGCCTGGTCCAAGTCGCTATAAATTTGATCCAAGCAAGCTTGGAATGTGGCACGTGGCTGATTGAAATCAGAAGAAGTATCCTCTGGCTTTGTCAAGTTTGGCACACCCAGGAGCTGACCATCCTCAGTCCAACCACCATGGTTCATCAAGAGATAATACATATTGAGAGCTCTCAAGGCATAAGCCTCACCCTTACGGCTCTCACAGAACATCTGCTGCGCACCCTTGTCCTTAGCCCAGTCTACCTTGTCCACTTCCTGAAGGAAGATGTTCAAGTACTGGATGCTAGCACGACAGCTAGCCCACTTGCTCATAGGGTCATCATAGGCAGCCCAAGAACCAGTAGCCATTTTCAGGTAGCTGTTAGACAAATCATTGCTTACAGCATCATCGGTTGCCACATCAGTTACACTTTTGGTATTATAAGGAAGCATGGCATAAGCATAGCCGAGAAGTCCCTGAGCATAAGTAGGCTCTTCGTAAATCTCGTCCAAGCTACGGTTGTTTTCCTGTGCAGGCTCAAAGAGATCTGAGCAAGACACCAACGAGAGTGACAATGCAGCTAATATAAATAACTTATTAATTTTCATTTCTGTATACATTTAATAATGATTAGAATGTAGCCTTCACACCTATATTATAATAGCGTGTCTGAGGAGCACTACCTATGTTCATCTCCAATAACTCACGGTTCTTAGAGATAGTGAGCAAGTTGGCACCGCTTACAAAAGCAGACAAGCCCTTAACCCAAGTCTTCTGGAAGAGCGTGCTAGGCAGGTCGTATGTAATCTGTACCTTAGCCAAGCGGAAAGCGTCTGTGCTGTACATCCAGAAGTCTGATGTCTGATAGTTGTTGCTACCTGAGAGTGTGGTAAGACGTGGATAAGTAGCAGTCTCCTTGGTTGCCTTAGTCCAGCGATTGCGAACCACAGCTGAGTACTTGCCGTCACCCTTTACCCACCAGTAAGAATTGTTCTTCAAGCCATAAGCACCGAAGTTGCCAGTACCGAGGGCGAAGAATGTGAAGTTCTTCCACTTAGCAGTGAGGTTTACACCCAATGTGAATGGAGAGCCATACCAACCACCCTTGCCCAGGAACACCTGGTCGTAAGTGTCGATCTTGCCATCACCGTTTACATCCACATACTTCATATCGCCAGGCTTCACGTCACTACCCAAGCGGCTCTGGTCTGGAGAGTTCTTGATTTCTTCCTCACTCTGGAAGAAGCCAGCAAACTTATAACCCCAGATACCATCGATAGCCTTGCCCTCACGGTTTTGGTAATCCCATACGTTCAACTCATCACGCTTGGTAGCCTTGGTGTTATAATAAGTACCTGTTACGCCGAGCTGCAAGTCTACATCACCCACCTTCTTATTGAAGTTAGCTGCGAAGTCGAAACCGATGCGGCGATTATTGTTAAAGTTGAGCACAGGCATGAATGAAGCATCAGGATAGCCTGGCTTAAAGTGAGAAGGATAGAACGTTGGAGTAGAAATCAGATAACCCTCCATCGAGTTAACGAAGAAGCTAGCATCCAATGTTACCATCTGCTGCCACAAGGAAGTCTTGAAGTTGACAGAAAGTTCCTTACGCTTGATGAAGTCGAGATTCTTGTTGGCAGAACGCTTAGAGAATGTGTACTTGCCAGCGGAACCATCATACCATCCATAACCATCAGCTGTCTGCCAGTTGGTATCATAAAGATAGTATCTGTTGTCATTTACTGCCAAGTCAATATCCTCGTTGATGATGCTACCAGATACACTGATCATCATATCGTCTACCACCTTGCTGTTCTTCAAGAAGTTCTCGTTCTTGAGTCTCCAACCCAATGAAAGTGAAGGAGAGAAGCCTACACGATGACCTGGAGCCAACTGTGCAGAGTGGATAGCTGCCAAGCCGAAGTCTGCATAATAAGTCTTGGCGTAATCATAAGATGCATCCAAGGCAAGATTAGCACTTGATGTCTTGTGATACTCACCTGATTTAGACTGCTGATAGCCAGAGGCAATCAACATCGCAGAGAGGTTATGTACCTTATTAAATGTATTGGCGTAATTGAACTGAGCAGAGAAGAGCATGGTCTGATTGTCCACACTATTAGCGATGTTCTGTACACCAGACTTCTTATCCTCACCTTCCTTCTTCAAAGCTACGATCATATCCTTGCCGTCGATGTTTGACCATGTTGGGATATAGATGGCATAGCTATTATTGAAAGATGTGGTGTAAGAGGTAGCATAGTCTACTGCGAAACGAGTCTCGAAAGACAAGCCCTGCAACAACTTGTGCAGATTGATGTTAACACCTGTATCAAACTGGAACTGGCGGCTAGTATACTTGCTCTTACCAGCAGCATAGTAATCTGCGAAGATGTTAGAAGAGTTAGCCTGTGTACCAGCCAAGAAGTACTTGCCATCCACCAGCTTAGCCACACTCATCAAGTCCCAAGCAGCTTTGGCATTAGGAGCTATCATGTCTGTAGAGATCAATGGGCTAGCATTCTGTGGGAAGTTAGGACGCCAAGTAGCAGCTGCATTCCAATAATCACCAATAGCAGAATGTGAATCATAGAATGTGGCATTGGAGTTGACCCAAGCCTTGATGTCATCTGTGATGTTGACATCTACATTACCACGTACACTGAAACGCTGGGTATTATTGTTCTTAGCCTCACCAAACTTCAGGAAGTCGCCCTGGCGATAATAGTTGATGTTGCTATAGAAGTGAGCACGCTTACCACCACCACTAATCTCAGCAGTAGCCTCGTAGCGACTATTCATCTTGCGAAGATAGTCAGAAGAGTACATATCGAGATTAGGATAACGATATGGGTTGGTGCCCAAGCCATGATTGTAGATATCCTCAGCAGAGTAGAGAGGAGTCAAACCGTCATTGGCACGAGCCTCGTTGTAGAGAGTCATATACTCAGCAGAGCCCAGATACTCAGGGAATGACTTAGCCACATTGAGACCAGCGTTAGCCTGCACCTCAACCTTCAAGCCATCGTTCTTGCCACGCTTGGTGGTGATGAGCACAGCACCCTTAGCTGCCTTGCTACCATAGAGCACTACAGCTTGCGCACCCTTGAGGAATGTAATCTGGTCAATCTCGCTAGGCATCACGTTGGTTGCCTCACGAGGCACACCATCTACCAATACCAAGTATCCTGCATTGTCAGCATCCATACCCCAGAGAGAGTTGCCATTCCAACCACCCACGTAGCCCTGCATGTTGTCAAGGCTATAAGTGTGGTAGTTTTTCTTCATCAATCCCTCTACATCGACTACCGAAACGCCGCCCAAGATGTCACCCTTGGCTACCTTGCGATAAGCCACATTGACCATCTCCTTGTCGGCAGCAACGGTATCGGTTTCGTTCTCAGCAGCAGTTTTGGCATCGGCAGCCATAGGAGCCAATGACACAAGACCTGCCAACAGGAACTTTGAATTATATGATTTGAATTTTGAATTCATACTATCATTCTTATTTTAGTATTACTATATAATGTTATTTTACCAACCAG
Source organism: Segatella copri (assembly GCA_021618535.1). GTDB lineage: Bacteria > Bacteroidota > Bacteroidia > Bacteroidales > Bacteroidaceae > Prevotella > Prevotella copri_O. The sequence goes on from JAJWAL010000015.1 coordinate 15,140, forward strand.
GATTCTGACTAAGCTCTTGATAGAGATAAACATCCTTGATAGGCAATGGGAACCAATAGTGCTTGGCTGTGAAGTGACGAGTCAAGATCGCTTCCTGGCGGAAGTTAGCCACCTGAGCATCAGCTGGGTCTTTCTCCTTGTAGAAATCGGCACCCTCCACACGGTCAAACTCATCAGAGTACTTTACATTGTAAGGAGCCTCGGTCAGGAGCAACCAGCGCTGCAAGTCGTTGAAACGGAAGCCCTCGAAAGCAAGTTCCACCTCACGCTCACGGCGAACCTCGTCCATGAACTTATGTGCATCAGCTACATACTCTGGAGCCACATGACCAGCGCCACAACGATCACGAAGGGTATTGATGGCATCCTCAGCAGTCTTGCTAAAGTTAGTAGCCTTGCCAGAAGCACCACCAAACGCAGCACAAGCCTCAGCATACATCAGATAGATGTCAGCCAGACGCATATATGGCAAGTAACAGTGGAATGCTGAACCCCAATCGTAGTCGCGATCCACCTCATTACATGTATGAGGCACCAACTTCTGGATGAAGTAACCTGTACGGCTGCCATTAGCCACTGGACGCATATTGCCACCTGTATACAACTGGCAGTACTGCAAGTTAGCCCACTGACCAGGAGTACCATTCAGATACTTGAAGCCATCAAACACGATGTCGTGATAGAAGCGTGGGTCACGGTTCTTATATGGATGAGTAGGATCGAAACCACCTGCTATGTTAGGAACCAACTTGCCATTCTCTACGATGTAAGCGGGCTCACCATTAGCCATACCGTAAGCAGCTATCAAGTTAGCTGTAGGCTGGTGAATCACATTGTCATGTCCAACCACTTTCTGTACCTTAGGACCAAACACCTTAGAGGTATTCCAGTTAGAGCCGTTGAAGTCTGCAGATGGACCACGGAAGATAGCCTCAATAGATCCAGGCATTTTCCAGTTCTGCTTCTTGGTATAGAAGATATCAGAGAAGCAAGAGTTAGCATCGGCAGAACGCTCATGATTGTAGACGTCCTTATATTTAAACTCAGCCAACCCATACTGTGTCTGGCCCCCCTCAACCAATGTGAGCAACTCACCGAAGACCTCAGCTGCCTTCTTGGCAAACTCCTCATCATAGTCGTATGTCTTGCCATTCTTGCTAGCTCCTACCTGTGCGCCATCCTTCATCAATGGGCTGGCAGCCCAGAGATAAGTCTTGCCCAGATAACCGAGTGCCATGATCTTGTTGATACGAAGGTCGTTCTTGCCCTGTGTGGCAGCACCATCATACTCATTGTCCCAGTTGATAGGCAACAAATCGGCAGCCTTGCGATAATCAGCAGCAGCCTTCTTTGCACACTCCTGATAAGAGAGACGAGGCAAATTGAGCTCTGAATTGAGATCCAAATAGGTATCAATGTATGGCAAACCACCAAAGTACTGCATCAACTCAGTGTGCCACCATGCACGGAAGAAGTAAAGCTGACCAGCAATGAGGTCTTTCTCTGCCTTGCTAGCTACCAACTTATCGAGATTAGCCAAGCCCTGGTTAGCCTTACGAATGCAATACCAAGCATGTGGCCAAAGTGAGTGGTTGAACTTATCTGTAGATGTAGGGTTGCTGCCATCCTTGTAAAGCCAGTTACCAGTGGTCTGCCAAGCACGGAAGTTGCCCAAGTCTACCTGGTGTGTCATACGGCCATCAGCCTCTGGGTTGAAGATTTCATCATCACCCCAGTTCCAAGAAGGACACCAGTTACATTTTTCCTTATCAGGGATACAGTTGTAAATCTCCTCTACATAACCCTGAAAGTTACGGAAGTTTACAAATGCGTCATTTTCTGAGACTGTAGAATCTGCCTCCTTGTCAAGATAGTCCTGGCAAGAGTTGAGCGAGGTGCCGAGAGCCAGCGAGACGCATCCCATCAACAAAAAATTCTTTATCTTATTTTTCATTTGAATGTTCATTTTAATATTACAATGAGAATTTAACACCTAAGTTGAAGCGGCGTACTGTAGGATATGCTCCAAGGAAACCGCCACCACCGAGGTTAGCCTCACGGTCATCAGGCATACGAGTCCAAAGCCAGAGGTTGTTACCATTCAAGTATACCTTGAGGTAGTTCATACCGAGAGCCTTGATCCATCCCTTGGTCCAAGTATAAGCAATCTCTACGTTCTTCAGACGGATGTATGAACCATCATAGAGGAACTGAGTACCATTGCTGTAATCAGACTGGGTAGCACCCCAGCGAGGAATGATAGATTCTGGAGAAGACTCATTCTTGTCCCACCAAGTACCAGTGTCATAAACATTGTCCAACTTATTGCCAAAGCTTGTCAAGGTTACGTCACGAGTTACATTGGTTACACCATAGAACTGAGCGAAAGCAGAGAAGCCCTTATACTCGATACCGATAGTGGCATTGTATGTATTCTGAGGGCTTGAGCTATAACCTACTGGAGCTGAGTCCTTGCTATCTACCACACCATCACCATTGAAGTCTACGATGTAGTAATCGCCTACCAAGCGGTGGTTGTCGTTAGACTCATGAGCTGGAGAACCTATCAAGTCATCGATGTCGTTGATAAAGCCACGATCAATGTATGAGTGATACTGACCCATAGAGTAGCCTGCCTCCTTCTGATAGTTAGGAGTGAGCTGAGCGTCATCCTTCAAAATTACCTTATTCTTGGCATGGGTCATATTGATGTTACCCCAGAGGCGGATGCCATTGGCAAATTTCTTGTTGAGTTTCAACTCCAACTCGTAACCACTGGTACGAACCTTACCCTTATTGATAGTAGGAGCTGTAGTACCAAAGTAAGATGGGATGGAGCGGTTATCACCAAAGATCAAAATGTCGTTACGACGGTCGCAGAAGAAATCGAGCGAACCGGTAATCAAACCACCCAAGAAACCATAATCAATACCGAAGTTGGTCTTCTTCACAGTCTCCCACTTCACATCTTTATTACCCAATGTATTCTGGCGATACCATGTGTAGATACTGTTGGTATGGTCAAGATCCATCACTGTGTTGCCTCCATATGCCCACTGGTTCATGTAAAGCCAACGACGAGAAGAGTCGAATGGATCGCCCAGGTTATCATCACCAATCTCACCGTAAGATGCACGGAACTTCAACATATCAATGATGTGCTTGTCACGAAGATACTTCATGAAGTTTTCCTCAGTGATGGTCCAACCGATAGCTCCAGAATTGAAGAAGGCGAAGCGATTGTCCTTGCTAAACTTTTCTGATCCGTTGTAAGCACCGTTATACTCGATGTTGTAACGACCAGCATAGCTATAAGTAGCACGGAACGCCCAGTCCTCACGGTAAGTAGGCATCACACTACCACGCGCATTCTCCTGACGAGAGAACAAGCCCATGGCTGTAACATCATGCTGTCCGAACTTGCGAGCCCAGTTGAGCTGCAACTGATAGTAAAGATTGCGAACAGTCTGGTTGTTATCAACCGAACCACCTGAAGTACTCCAGTTAACGCCCTGTTTCCAGTCGAACTTATTGTTTGACTCATATACCTGGCCATATGTTATATTGCCAGTCTCCGGATCAACATACTTGGTCTGAGCTGTATTGTTCAAGTCATTGATACCACGGCTCGTCTCAACAAATACGTTGTCCCAAGAAACGGTACCACGCAAGTTCAAGCCCTTGGTGATGAAGTCGAGTTTCTGCTCCAAGGTAAAGTCGGTATTGATACGAGTAGTAGTAGCCTGCGCTGTACCACCGATGGCGAGGTTCTGAGCAGAGTTACTTACGTTAGACGCATTTGGATAATAACCCCAAGAGCCATCGCTATACTGAGGCAAGAATACATCTGGAGCGATGTTATAAGCACCAGCCCACTGCTGACCAATCTGCCACTCGCTATTGCTCATGTTGCTCCAAGGAGCCTTGCGCACACCATTAGAACCAGATACATTTACCTTTAATGTAGTAGTTTTAGTGATAGAGAAGTCCAAGTTACTGCGCACATTGATACGATTGTATCCATAGCCAGAGTTATAGTTACGTCCGTTATCATACTCACGGAAGAGGTCACCCTCGTGTACAAAGTCGGCAGAAGCAAAATACTTCACGAAGCTTGTACCACCGCTCACATTGACATTGGCATTATATGACATGGCGCTCTTCTTGAAGAGGGCATCCTGCCAATCCACGTTAGCATAACGCTCACGCTGCTCATCCGTAGTCTGGTTACGATAGTTCTCAATAAATGATTGAGGACGGATGTAAGACCAAGATTCAGGAGAAACACCCAACTCATGCTCCACTGCCCTGTTGCGGAACATCAAGGCATCGTATGAATCATACTTGTTAGGCAACTTAGAAGGAGCCTTCAATGTAGCATTGAAGCCCACATCAATCTTAGCCTTGCCTTCCTTACCACGCTTGGTAGTAATCAAGATGACACCATTGGCACCCTTCACACCATAAACGGCAGTGGCAGATGCATCCTTCAATACGGAGATGCTCTCTACAGAAGAGATGTCCACGCTGCTCATAGGACGCTCGATACCATCGACTAGGACGAGAGGGTCACTGCTGTTCCAAGAACTAGCACCACGAATGATGATCTGTGGCTCCTCCTCACCAGGCATACCATTGCCCTGAACAGTTACCACACCAGGAAGGTTACCAGTTAAGGCAGCACCAATGTCGCTGACACCGGCAGCACGTTCCAGCACCTCACCTGTGGTCTGTGCAATAGAACCTACGACAGAAGCCTTCTTCTGCTGACCATAACCAACGACTACAACTTCGCCGATGGCATTGTCGTCTTCCATTGAGAGTTTGAAATCTCTCTTCTTACCAATCTTTACTTCCTTGGTCTTCATACCTACGTATGTAAATACGAGGATAGAATTCTCTGAAGGAACACTGATACTGAAATTACCATCTAAGTCGGTGACCGCACCGACGCTGGCATTACCTTTCACTTTTACAGTGGCACCTATCAGAGGCTCACCTGTACCGTCAACAAGATTACCCTTGACCTGGATCTTCTGTGCCTGAGCATTCAGGCTGCAGAAAGCTCCCACCAAGCATAAGGCTGCTGTCCGTTTCATTGTTAACACTTGTTCAATCATGTTCTATTCATTTTTGATTTATGCTTTAAAAATTTAGGCGTGCACAAAAACTGTTTATTCACGGCGGCAAAGGTATGGATTTCTTTCGAAACATACTTTGCGTGGTGTAACAGAAAGTTTATCATTTTAGAAAAACCTTACGAGAACGTATTTTTCCATTACTTAACAGTTGTTTTATTATATAAACACCAGCAGTTGGCTTTTCTACTTCTTTTCCTTCTATATTGTAATATAAGGTGGAAACCACGTCTGCCTGGGTTTCTAATTGTTTAATTCCTGTTGTATTTTGTTTCAAATACCACTCTTTATACCAGTTCATACAGGCATAGCCGCAACATTCTTCGAACAATTCGTGTTTCTTGGCATTCTGGAAACCAGGAATCACCTTACCCGTCTTCAAATACTCATCGATATCGTAATACTCCTGCGGATGAGTGATGGTCATGCCGATATTGCCATAATAGTCGTGCACTGCCTTCCATGCCAATCCCCATTTCGAGGTTGATGCCGTTGCCCAACTTCCCAAGTTAGGTTGCGTCCACTGTCCCCACTCGTTGTAGTGACCTTCGCTCGCCTTGTCAGGATCTTCCGGACTCCAATCTATCTCTGTTACCATGATAGGTTTACTGGTAACCATCGGCACCTGACTCTTGAAGTTGCGAATAAAGGTCTGGTGATTGCAGCTCTTGTCGGTCATGTTACCATACCATCCGGAATACACATGCACGGCATAGGAGAAGTTGTTCTCGCTATCGGTGATAGGATGCTTGGCGTAATCTTGGTACTGGCTCTGATAACCTGCACCCGGAACCCAGATGATGCCCTTGAAACCTTGGGCACGGATTTCATCCAATATAGGCTGGAAGAAATCGCGCAATGCCTGATCAGAATTCGTGCCATTGGCGAGGTGTACTCTCACCGGCTCGTTGGCAAGTTCGATGGAGATGAGGCCAGAGTTCTGCTGGATATATTCATCAGCAGCGAAAATGCTCCAAATCGACTTCAGATAGCGATTGTACTTATCACCTACGCTGATGTCCTGAGGGCATACGCCAGGTGGACGTACGATGACATAGAGTCCGTGAGCGATGGCATCCTTGATGAGAGGAATATAGAGCTTCTGGAGAAAAATCTTGTAGCGAGACAAGTTGAAAGCCGAGATATCTGCCTCGTTTTCAGCCTTCTTGTTTGGGTCGTTAGTCCAGCATGGATCCATGTGCAGGCGGAACACGGTGCAGTAGGCTCCCTGCTCCTTGTCTGTGATGGCCGCAAACTGCTTGGTGAAGTATTTCAAGCAAGGCTTGATATCTGAAACAGAATAATCAGCCTTCCACTGTTGCCATCTCCAACCGTTGAAGTAACGGTTCGGTGTATCCATTACGCCATGCAAGACAACAGTCTTTCCATTGGCATCTACCAGATTCTTACCCTTCACACGGAGTGCCGGCAGATTATCTGCAGCCAGCCCCGCCATTGACAGCATAGCCATAGCGAGTGATATTAACATTTTCTTTCTGTTCATTGTTATAATTATTTTTAGATTTATCATTTATTGTCAGTCACCTTATTATATTATGAAGGATTGCCAGGTTAAAGTCTACAGAAAAGGATGCTGGTTTTTTAAAATAGAATGGCGCATAATCACTACGCACCATTCCCGAAAACCAATTAATCATGATTCTATATAAAAACCATAATATCAAAATCTTTTAGAAATTCTAAACCTATTCTACAAACTATTATGTATAAACCTAACTAACCTAAATATTCTAAAATATACAACTTAAAAACCGATGCAAAGATACTCCTAATCTATCATATATACTTTATAATAAGTAACCAATAGTTTTTCCCTCGTATCACATGTAACATTATCTTTACCCTACGTAACATTTTAACATCTTTTTCAATATATTCTCGTAAAAAACATACCTTACCATGCATTATTCTCCCATTTATTTTGTATTTTTGCAAACGAATATAAAAAAGCCAAAAGACAATGAAACCAAGAATCATGATGATTTCCATGAAATCAAACCTCAGAACAATGAGATACATCGGTCTTTTACTGATGTTTATCTTCTGTCTCACTGCACAGAACATGATGGCGCAGCGAGGAAAACTTTTCAATTCAGACAACCAGCTTTCGAGCAACCTTGCCACTCAGGTGTTCCAGGATTCAAATGGTTTCATTTGGATTGCCACCCGTAACGGCTTGAATGTCTATGATGGCTATAACTTTATGGTCATCAGAAAAACCTACGGCAACAGTAACGGGCTCAACAGCAACTATATCAACTGTATAACACAGGATGAAAAGGAGCGTATTGTGCTGGGAACAAACAAGTCGCTGCTTATACTCAATGGTAAAAGGTTCTGCAACGTACCTATGCTCGATTCAAGAAATAAGCCTATAAACACTTACGTTACCCAGGTAAGCCGTTTGCACAATGGCGATATTGCTGTCGTTACCTCCGGTTACGGCATCATGACCAAGAAAATAGATGCAGACGCCTGTTACGCCATGAAAGGAGAAGTGGAGAACCTGAAATACATACATAAGATTCTGGAAGACAAACAAGAAAGGCTCTGGATTATTCTGGAAAACGGAAAGCTGTATCGGAAAGAAAAGAACGGCAAGCTTGTTTCACGCATCATGGGAACAGAGCAACTTAACACACAAGATATCAGGCAAGACGACAAGGGCAACATTTATCTTGCCACCAAGAATGATGGTGTTTACCTTCTCAAGGCAGGTTCAACCGCCTTCACCAAGATAGACGGCATTGGCAATCTTCCTATTGACAACATCTATATCAGCCGCGACCAGCGCTTGTTTATCGGTTGCGATGGTATGGGTATCTTCGTGTATAATCCTGTAACAGGATTCTTGCAAAATAATCCTCTGTTCAGCCGTGAAGTAAATCTTGCCAAGAGCAAGATTTCCAGCATTATAGAAGATTTTACGGGAAACATCTGGGTGAGTATGCTCCAGAAGGGCGTATTCATGCAGTCGCAGGCTCAATGCGATTTCAACTATATGGGCTACCGTTTGGGCAACCGCAACGTGATAGGCGAAAACAGCATCACAAGTCTGTATGTCAACCAGGGCGATCAAGTCTGGGTGGGCACCGACAAGGATGGTCTTTACCTCTTTGACATAAAAACCGGTAGCATCAAGAGCCATTTATTAAGCGACATCACGGTACTGGCACTCTGCAAAGACAAGAAAGGCAGAACATGGGTAGGAACCTATACTGACGGCATCGGATTTATAGATGCGGGGGGGTCTTTCCATCCATTCAGCCTAGGCATTGGCAACCAGACGGGCATCTTCGATATCCAGGAAGACCCGCAGGGCAATGTATGGTTTGCTACCATGGGCAAAGGACTTTTCCGCCTTTCTCCTGATGGAAGCATCAAGCAATGGAAAGCACAAGATGGTGCCGACAACAACCTGAAAAAGAACAGTATTCCTAATGATTACCTCGTGAAACTTAGCATCTCAAAAGATGGTAAGCGGGTTTTCGTAGCCACTTCTGTGGGTCTGGCTTGCTATGACCAGCAAAAAAACAGCTGGACTTCCACTTTCGGTGGCGTCAACTGTCTGAACAAGGGCAGTTTCTCACATTGCGTTTATTCTGACAGTAAGAACCGCGTATGGTTTGGCACTGAAGACGGCGCAATCTGCTATGATCCGAAGAAGGGATATGCTCATCCGAAGATTTACAACACAGAACTTGGACTTTCAGACAACAGCGTAGCCAGCATCATAGAAGATTACAAGGGCAGAATCTGGATAGGAACTACCTGTGGCTTAAACCAGGTAGATACAGAAAAAGGAACTATCAACAAGTACTTCTCGGGCAATGGCTTACAGAGCAATGAGTTCAGCGATGCTGCAGTCTGCACGCTCTGGGGAGGAAAGATGCTGGTGATGGGCGGAACCGGCGGTATCAACTGGTTTGATACGGACAAGGTGAAACAGCATCCTTGGCAGGCAAAAGTTACCATATCAGGACTTCTTGTGGGCAACAAACCTGTATACCCGGAAATGGAATCGGGCATCTATACTATCACCGACAAAAGCGCCTACAACAGCGACGAGTTCTCCTTATCTCATGAAGACAACACCTTCACCATCCAACTGTCTACTCTTACATATAATAATGTAGAGCAGATCAGTTACGCCTACAGCATCAATGGTGAGGATTGGCGAACCATACAGTCTGGCATGAACGAGCTGTCATTCTCACACATGCCAGCAGGTACCTATAAGTTCCGTGTTAAGGCCATCTGCAACGGATACGAAACCCCTGTCAAGGAGTTCTCCATCATCGTTCACCCAGCCTGGTACGCCAGCATCTGGGCAAGACTCTGCTATCTGCTTGTCTTCCTGGGGCTCTGTCTGCTCTATATCAAGCACCGCAAACGCAAGATGGAAGACCAGCTCATATTGCAGCAGCATATCCATGCGGAAGAGATGGGCGAAGCAAAACTGAAGTTCTTCATGAACATCAGCCACGAAATCCGTACCCCATTGACTCTTATCCTCACTCCGCTGTTCACACTGATTAAGGAAGATAAAGACGCTCACCGACAGGGCATCTACGATATGATGCGCAAGAACTCGGAACGAATCCTGCACCTGATTAACCAGATGATGGACCTGAGAAAGATTGACAAGGGACAGATGGTGATGCACATGAGCGAAACCGATATGGTTGCCTTTATTGGCGATGAATACAAACTATTCTGCCAGCAGGCGATAGCCAAGAGCATCCAATTCACCTTTGAGCACGAAGACGAAACTCTCCCGGTATGGATAGACCGCGACAACTTTGACAAGGTATTGATGAATGTCCTGTCAAACGCCTTCAAGTTTACTCCTGCAGGCGGCAGAATCCGTATCACCCTCTCCCACTCGCCTCATCATGTCCGCATCGCCATCAAGGACAGCGGCAAGGGCATTCAGGAGGAAAAGCTCGAAACGATTTTCCAGCGCTTCTATCAGAGTACCACCACTTCTAATGACCGGAATGTAGGTACGGGAATCGGTCTCGACCTGACGCGCTCGCTCGTGGAACTGCACTACGGAACCATTACAGCCGCCAACAACAAGACACTTGATGAAGCCGACTGGAAGGAAGGAAGCCAGTTCCTCATCACGCTGCCTCTGGGCAACGAGCATCTGAAACCGGAAGAAATGATAGATGCACCGGAGCCACAGACTGCTGAAGACATCAAGGAACTGGAAGAAAACATGGAGGAAGGAAACGAAGAGAATGCTGCCGATACAGCCAATGACGCCGAAGAAGATTTCAAGAGCAAGGTAAAGAGCACCATCGCTGTGGTAGAAGACGATGAGGCAATACGTAATTTCCTGAAGACCCAACTACAGGAAACCTACAATATCCTTACCTTCTGCAACGGAAAGGAGGCGCTGCCGGAGATTATCAAGCAGAAGCCAAGCCTCGTTATCTCAGACATCATGATGCCAGAGATGGACGGAAATACGCTCTGTACCAAGATTAAGAACAACGTGAACACCAACCACATTCCGGTGATTCTGCTTACAGCGATGAGCAGAGAGGAAGACCAGCTGACCGGTTTGCAGTCGGGTGCCGATGCCTATGTGGTGAAGCCGTTCAATATGGACATACTGCGCCGCACCATCATCAACCTGCTCAACGTGCGCCGTACTTTGAAAAACAAGTTTATGGGCAACGAGAGACAGAGCGACAGGCAGATTGCGATAGAAAAAACCCTTTCACCAAAAGACCAGCTGATGGAACAGGTGATGAAGGTAATCAATGATAACATGGATAATGAGGACCTGAGTGTGGATATGATTGCCCGCGAAGTAGGACTGAGCCGTGTGCATCTGCACCGCCGAATGAAGGAACTGACCAACCAGACGCCACATGCCTTCATCCGCAATACCCGTCTGCAATATGCCGAAAAGTTGCTGAGCCACTCTAACAAGACGATAACAGACATCATGTTTAGCTGCGGTTTCTCCAACCCAGCCAGCTTCAGCACCATGTTCAAGAACTTTTATGGCTCTTCGCCTCGCGATTATATGCAGGCACACCGGAAAATCTAGCCTTTTCACTGCAGAAAAGGCCAGATGTTTCCCAAAATAAAGTATTTGTTACATCTAGAGATGTTAATGATACGCCTCGCAAAGTGTTGGTAACATTCTGTGGGGGTATATTTAAAAGGAAAGCGGTAACTTTGCAGCAGAATTCTGAATACATGTTTCAGCCATGAGTTCAGATACTCATTCTGTAATTTTAAACCCAATAATAAAATGAAAAAAATTGCAATCTTATCGCTTTCCCTGACGCTTGCAGCCGCTGCACAGGCGCAGACAGCTGAGTTTGACTATTTCAAGTATGCGGGAAATGACGCTCGCTTCAATGTTGAAATCGACAAGACTCACCAGTATTACAACCCAGTACTGGCTGGTTTCTATCCAGACCCATCACTCTGTCGCGTAGGCGACACCTACTATCTGGTAAACTCTTCGTTTACCTTCTTCCCAGGTGTGCCTCTCTCAACCAGTAAAGACCTGGTCAACTGGCAGCCTGCCGGTCATGTTCTCGACCGCACATCACAGGTTCCATTGAAGGGCCAGCAGGTATCAGCCGGTATCTTCGCACCAGCCATCAGCTATAACAAGAAGAACAAGACCTTCTATATGATTACCACCAATGTGGGAGCCGGCAACTTCTTTGTGAAATCAAAAGATCCTTCCAAAGGCTGGAGCGAGCCTATCTATCTGAATAAGATTGACGGCATCGACCCTAGCTTCTTCTTCGATGACAACGGAAAGGGATATATCGTGCATAACGGTCCGGTAGTTGGCGGTGCCGACTATGAGGGTCAGCGTGCTATCCGCTGCTTCGAATTCGACGTGAAGGGCGACAGCATCAAGGGCGACTTCAAGGAGATTCTGCGTGGCGGAACCCATGTTGAGGCGCGTCCTATCTGGATTGAGGGTCCTCACCTCTTCAAGAAGGGCAAGTTCTATTATCTGATGTGCGCCGAAGGTGGTACAGGCGGATGGCACAGCGAGGTTATCCTGCGTGCCAAGAATCCGATGGGACCATGGGTGGAATGCCCTAACAACCCTATCCTTACCCAGCGTACCGGTCTCGACCCTAACCGCAAGGACCCTGTATCAAGTGCCGGTCATGCCGACATCGTAGAAGATGGCAAGGGTAACTGGTGGGCTGTATTCCTGGCTTGCCGTCCTTATGAAGAGGATATGTACAACACAGGTCGCGATACTTATCTCCTGCCTGTAACCTGGAAGAATGGATGGCCAGAAATTCTTGCCAAGAATACTCCTATCTCTACCGTTGGAGAGAAGGCTGGTTTGAAACCTGCAAAGAAGAATGAGTTCTCAGGCAACTTCTCTTATGTGGATAACTTCGAAGCAGATAACAATAAGGTGGGTCTGAAAGATTTGAATCCACGCTGGATGTTCCTCCGCGACTTCGTTGACTGTTACAAGGTAGAAAACGGCAAATTGAAGTTCAATCTCCTGCCAGGCAACATCTACAAGCGTGAACCGATGTCTGCCATCTGGGCACGTCAGCAGCACGGCACCTTCACAGCTGAGACAGAAATCAACTTTACTCCTCGCAACGACAAGGATATCGCAGGCTTGGCACTTCTCCAGAAGGAAGACCACAACTTCGTATTGGGTAAGACCATGAAGAATGGCAAGCTGATGATTACCCTGACCCGTGCCGAGAAGAACAACGTAACTATCGCCTCTGCTCCTATCAAGGGAGGTAAGCTGAAGCTGAAGGTAGAAGGTCATGACAGATATTATGATTTCTATTATGCCGAAGAAGGCGGCAACTGGCAGCTTCTTGCCAAGGGTGTAGATGCATCTAACCTGAGCACCCAGAAGAGCGGTGGCTTCCTCGGTGCCTGCATCGGTCTCTATGCTTCTTCCAACAAGGAATAAGGATTTGAGAAAAGATTAACGTTTTAGGAATAGATAATAAAAGAAAAGGTTGATACCTCGCGTTTTGCCCGGTATCAACCTTCTTTTTTTATTTATTCTTCACAATATCCAATGTCATTTTTCCTACCCAGATAGCGCTCTTGCCGTTCTGGTCAATTGGCACCGGTTTGCCATCGAGGTTATTCAGATACTCCAACTGCTTGAAGTAGGTATGGCTATGACCGCCCAGTATCAGGTCGATGTCACGGGTGGCTGGGGCTACCTCGGAATCGTCGATGCCATCTATCTTCCAGCCCAGGTGGGAGATGCAGATGATGACATCACACTTCTCTTTCTTCTTCAATATCTCTGTCATTTCCTTTGCCTTGGCGATAGGATCGAGATACTTGATGCAGCCATAGTTGGCTTCGATTACCAGACCGGCAAGTTCCGGACACAAGCCGAAAACGCCAATCTTCAGTCCCTTGCGCTTGATAATGGTATAAGGCTTTACGACATTTGCCAGTTCGGTACCGGTGAAATCATAGTTGGAGCAGACGATAGGAAACTTCGCCATCTTGAAGATGCGCACCATGTTGTCTATTCCGAAATCAAACTCATGGTTTCCGATGGTAGCAGCATCATATTTCATCTCGTTCATCAGTCCTACTTCCACATCTCCCTTGAAGAGAGAGTAATAAGGTGAACCCTGCGAGAAATCGCCACTGTCAAAGAGCAGCAAGTTGGGATTCGCCTTACGTTCCTGACTGATCATCGCCACCCTACGGAGGAAACCGCCACGATTGGCAGTTGCCGTATCTGCGAGATTCGGATTGATGGGCATTACGCATGAATGCGTATCGTTGGTATGGAGCACTACGAGCTGCTTTACCACCTTTGCCTCTTTCTTAGCTTTAGCCTGAACGGCTGCCGGCTGCATCATGAAGGATGCCAGAGCCAGACCTATATATAATAATGTATGTTTCATCAGAATTATCAACTATAAACTATTAACTATTCTACCACGCAGCGGCCTTCAATCTTAGATTCCACCACCTTGCCCTGTGCCTTCATCTCACGGAAATAATTCATGATGATGTAGCGCACATTGTTCTCTTTCTGCTTAGGAGCAAAGACATCGGTTCCGCTCTTGAAGGCTACGAGCTGGTCATTACCTTCGGCAAGATAATCGAGGGTTGCAACGCGGTAACTCTTCTCCGGATCAACAGGTTCACCGTTCAGCGTAACGCTCTTCAGTTTGCCATCCTTGGTGATAACCATTCTTACAGCATGGCTCAAGCCTTCGCCGCCACGATGAGCTATCTGCTGGAAAAGCTCCAGAACCTTATCGCCCTTCAGGGTCAGGAAACAGATTTTGTTCTCGAAAGGAGCCATATCATTCACATCGCCTACAGTAACCTTACCCTTGGCAAGATTAGAACGGATGCCACCCATATTGTAAACAGCGAAAACCGGCTGTTCTTCAAACTGCTTGCCACCCCATACCAGGATGTCACAGAGCAAGTTACTGAGTTCGCTCTCCGGACGGTGACGGGTCATATCATGAGCAATATGACCTACAACAGGGCCCATGATACTGTCTACCTTACTCTTATAAGGAGCGATAAATCGGGCAGCCTCAGCATCAGGCTGTGCATCCCATTTCTGATCAACCAATATTCGGGTTCTCTCCACCTTCGCCACCTTGTATTTCTGGGCGAAAGCCGGACTTGCCATCAGCAGCATGACTGCCGAAGCAAGATAAATCTTGATACTATTTTTTTTCTTCATACTTAATACACTAAATACTTTTAGAGCGCAAAGATACAAAATAAATCGGCGAAATCGGCAAAATCGGCAAGAAAATTCCATTGCAGAAGTAAAGAAAACAAAAAAACAAAGGGAAAAAGTGAAGAAAGTGACTGAAAATTTGCGAGATACAAGAAAAAGTAGTAACTTTGCACCCGCTTTTCGGCGTAACCGCTGTTGTCTGGGCAGAAGTGTTGTCCAAGTCCATGTTGCGTTGGAACGACAAACAATTTTTAATTTTATACAAAAAAATGGATTTGATTAAAGTTGCTGAAGAAGCATTTGCAACCGGCAAGAAGTTCCCTGAGTTCAAGGCAGGTGATACTATCACAGTCGCTTACAAAATCGTCGAGGGTACTAAGGAGCGTATCCAGCTCTATCGTGGTGTTGTTATCAAGATCTCTGGTCATGGTGACAAGAAGCGTTTTACAGTTCGCAAGATGTCTGGTACTGTAGGTGTTGAGCGTATCTTCCCTATCGAGTCACCAGCTATCGATTCTATCGAGGTGAACAAGCGTGGTAAGGTTCGTCGCGCTAAGTTGTATTACTTGCGTAAGCTTACTGGTAAGAAGGCTCGTATCGCTGAGAAGAAGACTGTAACTAAGGGTGCAGAATAATTTTTCTTAGGAGACCTAATCAGAAAAAATAAAGGGAATCCAGTCTCACGACCGGATTCCCTTTTTTATATCTACAATCTTATACCGAAAAACAACTATTCTTTACAATTAAATAAATCATGGCTGCCTACTAAACCAACCATGCTCCATTCTTTTATTTTTCGCCCGCATCATAATTCACGAGCCCATCCTCCGTGCCGTGTAAAGCACCTTGGAAATCATCCCAACTCTGGAATCCGGCAAGCAGCGCCAGCTTGTCCAAAGTCTGGCGGGAAGGCTTCTCCTTCCCTTTCAAAACATCCCACATTTTGTGGAAAACATGAGCCTTGCCAACCTTCTTTTCTATGTGTTCAGCAAGGACTTTCAAATCCTGTTTCATAACAATCCTCTCATATTTACTAACTGGGAGCAAAAGTACTGAAAAAGAATGAAACAGAGTACATTTTTCCCGACTTTTTTATGTTTTGGGGTAAAAAAAATGCTTTATATCATAAAAATGCTGTTTTTTAGGGCTTTTTACGAAACAGAAGTCCAATATCTCAATCATTTTTTGTAACTTTGCGCCAAATTCCAAAATACATTTCTTAGAAGATGAAAGAATTAGCACTTAAGTACGGATGTAATCCAAATCAGAAACCTTCTCGCATCTATATGGATGACGGAAGGGAGCTTCCTATCGAAGTGATCAACGGCCGTCCTGGCTACATCAACTTCCTGGATGCCTTCAATTCCTGGCAATTGGTCAAGGAGCTCAAGGCTGCTACAGGAATGCCTGCTGCCGCTAGTTTCAAACACGTTTCTCCTGCCGGTGCAGCTATCGGCTTGCCTCTGAGCGACACATTGAAGAAGATTTACTTTGTTGATGATGTCAAGTTTGAGCTCTCTCCATTGGCTTGTGCCTATGCTCGTGCCCGTGGCGCTGACCGCATGTGCTCTTATGGCGACTTTGTTGCGCTGAGCGATGTATGCGACGAGGCTACAGCCCTCCTCATCAAGCGTGAGGTGAGCGATGGTGTCATTGCTCCTGGCTATACTCCTGAGGCTATCGAGGTTCTGAAGGAAAAGCGCAAGGGTACCTACTGCGTTATCAAGATTGATCCTGACTATGTGCCAGCTCCTATCGAGCACAAGCAGGTGTTCGGTGTTACCTTCGAACAGGGACGCAACGAGGTGAAGCTTGATGATCCTGCTCTCTTCGAGGATGTTCCTACCAAGAACAAGACTTTCACTCCTGAGGCTAAGCGCGATCTGATTATCTCGCTCATCACCCTGAAGTATACTCAGAGTAACTCTGTATGCTACGTAAAGGATGGTCAGGCTATCGGTATCGGTGCCGGCCAGCAGAGCCGTATCCACTGTACCCGTCTGGCTGGTTCTAAGGCTGATGAGTGGTGGTTGCGCCAGTGTCCTAAGGTGATGAACCTGCCTTTCAAGGAGAAGATCCGTCGTGCCGACCGCGACAATACCATCAATGTCTACATCTCTGATGAGTGGGAGGATGTATTGCAGGACGGCGTTTGGGAGCAGTTCTTTACTGAGAAGCCTGAACCATTGACCCGCGAGGAGAAGAAGGCTTGGATTGCACAGAACAAGGGTGTATCATTAGGTAGTGATGCTTTCTTCCCATTCGGCGACAATATCGAGCGTGCTCATAAGAGTGGTGTTGAATACATAGCAGAAGCAGGCGGTAGTATCCGTGACGATCATGTTATTGATACCTGCGACAAGTACGGCATCGCTATGGC